>JBAPYC010000899.1:0-4193 GCA_049284535.1 Streptosporangiaceae bacterium | reverse complement strand
GGCCGAGCTGCGGCGGCTGCACCAGACCACCGTCTTGCTGCACGAGATGCCCAAGCCGACGATCGCCGCGATCAACGGGCCGTGCGCGGGCGCGGGGCTGTCCTGGGCGTGCGCGTGCGACCTGCGCATCGCCGCCGAGTCGGCGGTGTTCCGCACCGCCTTCCTGAGCGCTGGCCTGACCGGGGATTTCGGCGGCACCTGGTCGCTCACTAGATCGATGACCGGTAATTCAGGGGCCGGTGGAGAAGAAGCGCGGCGACGCGCCGCAAGCGATCCGTGACTGGTAAGTGAAGAGTGTCCAGAATCGGCGTGCTTACACACGTCCGGACCCTGGAGCCCACCGTGATCGCCGACCTGGACACTCTCCTGACCGCACTTTACGTGGAACTGACCGACTGGATCATTCCTTCTTCGGGCTCTGGCAGATCCGGCCCGGGCCGCCCGCCGGAGGTGACCGACGCTGAGCTGGTATGCCTGGCGGTGGCGCAGGTGCTGCTGCGCCATGACGACGAGCGGCACTGGCTGCGCGCCGCGCCGAAGCTGATCGGGCACCTGTTCCCCCGGCTCCTGGGCCAGTCTGAGTACAACGAGCGGCTGAAGAACCTCGCGCCGCTGATGGAGGCGGCGCTGCGCTGGCTGGCCGCGGCGACGCCGGGCAGCGCGGAACTGCTGCGGCTGATGGACGCCACGCCGGTCCCGTGCGGGGCCTCCGCGGTCACCGCGAAGCGCTCCGGCCTGTACGGCTGGGCCGGCTATGGGTACTGCCCGAGCCATTCCCGCTGGTACTGGGGTGCCAAGCTGCTGATCATCTGCACCTGCGACGGGACGGTGACCGGGTTCGGCCTGGCGAACCCCAAGCTCTTCGGGGAACGCGAGGAAGCCCGCCAGATGCTGAAGGACCAGCCGGCCAACCGGCCGGCGCCCGGCACCGCGGTCGTCACGGACAAGGGCCTGTCCGGCGAGGAGACAGAGGCCTTCTTCGCCAGCGACGACCTGGGCCTGACCCTGATCCGCCCGGCCCGCAAGGACGAGAGCAAACCGCGGTACTTCCCGAACTGGCTGCGGCAGCGGGTAGAGGCGATCATCTGGACGCTGAAGCACCAGCTCGGGCTCGAACGCCACGGCGGCCGCGTCCCCGCCGGGCTCTGGGCCAGGATCGTCCAGCGGCTGCTAGCCCTCAACGCCTGCATCTGGCATAACTGGATGATCGGCGCCCCGGTCAAGCGCTCCCTGATCGCCTACGACCATGTGTGAACTGCTCAGATTTCCCGGTCAACGATCTAGGTGCGTCGGTGCGGCCCGGGCCCGGCACCTGTACCTTCTGAACGAGAAGATCGACGCGGCCACGGCGGCGTCCATCGGGCTGGTGGGCGAGGTGGCGCCTGACGGCGACCTGGCCGGCCGGGTGGCTGCCATTGCCGGCGGCCTAGCCCAGGCGCCCGCTCCGGTTGTCGCCGGGATCAAGCAGAACCTGAACGAGGCTCTCGGCGCGAGCCTGCAGGAAACGCTGGACGCCGAGGCCGCCCGCCAGGTGGCCGCATCGCTCCGCCTGTCATCCGGGTCACGGTCCTAGCGGGCGCTATGACCGTCGGATGGGCCGCGGAACAGGACCGGGTGATGCTCAATCCAATCCACCCGACATTCCACTTGACATCCTCCCCTGCCTGGGGCAGGGGGTTCAGCTACTACGCCGATTGGAGCAGCAGGTGAGGTTCGCGGTTCACGGGCCGGGCAACCCCGTCGCCTCCCCGCGCAGTCACGGCGTGCCCCGCCGCGATGTTGATGGCCGCGTTCACATCCGCGTTGCAGGCGAAACCACAGGCAGTGCACCGGAACACGGCTTGACTCTTACGCGAGTCCCGGTCCACCTGCCCGCACGCCGAGCACCGCTGGCTCGTGAACGCGGGTCTAACCTTCTCCACCCGGCCTGGGGCCTTGTCCTCCAGACGCCGCACCAGCAGACCCCACCCCGACCTCATGATCCCTCGGTTGAGCCCAGCTTTGGCCCGGACGTTGAGGCCGGGATCGTCCCTGGTGCCTTTCGCGGACCGGGTCATGTTGCCGATCTGCAGGTCCTCCACCCGGATCAGATCGAACCGCCGCGCGAGATCCGTGGACACCTTCTCGGCCCAGTCCTTGCGCCGGTCGCTCTCCCGAGCCCGCAGCAGGGCGGCCGCATGCTTGACCCGGCCGCGGCGGTTCGAGCCCCGCTTGGCGCGGGCCAGCGCGCGTTGCAGTCGCCGCAGCCTGGCCTGCTGCCGCCCGGTCAGGGCAGGGCAGTGCAGAAGCTCGCCGGTGGACAGGGCTGCGGAGACTGCCACCCCCCGGTCGATCCCCACGGCTTGGCCCGTGCCTGGTGCCGGGACCGGCTCGGGGACGGCCACGAAGGCGACATGCCAGCGTCCGGCGCGGTCCATCGTTACCGAGTAGGACTTCACTTCCGGTGGCACCGTACGGGACCAACGGAACCGCACCCACCCGGCCTTTGGCACCCAGACCTGGCCGACGTGGCGGGATACCCGGCGCACGTCCCACTGTTGCCCGCGCCGCCCAGTGATCCGGAATCCCTCATCCCGGCCGGCCTTGCGCCACGACGGCTGCCCGGCCGGGTTCGCCGGGTCGAAGAACGCCGCCGTCGCCCGGGCGAAGTCCCGCAGCGCCTGCTGCTGCACCGTCTGGGAGCCGGCGGCCAGCCACGCATTCTCCGCGCGCGCCTGGGTGAGCTGCCGGCACTGGCCCAGGTAACCCGGCGCGCCCGCCCGGCCCGGGCGCCAGTGGGAGTGCTGCTCGACGGCCAGGTTCCATACGTACCGGGCGTGCCCGCAATGGCCTCGCAGCACCACCTGCTGGGCGGGTTCAGGGAGCAGTCTGTACCGGGGCATACGAATACACTATCGAACACCACTGACATTTACGGAGATGTGAAACGGCGTTTCCTCCCCGGCCTGAAAGCCGGGACCTCCGCGCCGCTGTGCGTGATGCCGGCGGGCGGGTCCGTGCTGAACGAGTCCGACCTGATCGGCCACCTGGTCCGGACGCTGCCGCACTATATTTTGTCGCGCTACATCGAGATCCTGGCCGAGCTGCCCCACGCGTCCACGAATAAGGTGCAGCGGCAGGCGCTCCGCGCAGTGGCCGCCAGTCCGGGCGTGCGCGACCGGGCCGCGGCCGGTATCTCGGTCCGGGCCTTGGCCGACCGGGAGCAGGACCGGATGCGAGATGGACAACGCCAGGAGGCATCATGACCGAGCCAGGACGCCCGGGCCCGCTGACCGGAATCAGGGTCATCGACCTGAGCCGGCTCGCGCCCGGGCCGTACGCCAGCGTGCTGCTGGCCGATCTCGGGGCCGAGGTCATCGCGGTCACGGGGGGCCGGGCCGGGCAGGTTCCGGCCGACCTCAGCCGGGGCAAGCGGTTCGTGCACCTGAACCTGAAGCAGCCGGCCAGCCGGGCCGCCCTGCACCGGCTGGTGGCCACGGCCGACGTGGTACTGGAGGGCTTCCGGCCCGGGGTGGCCAGCCGCATGGGCGCGGGCTATGAGGAGCTGAGCAAGGTCAACCCCCGGCTGGTCTACTGCTCGGTGACCGGTTACGACCCCAGCGGGCCGCAGGCCCAGGCGGCCGGGCACGACATCAACTACCTGGCCGTGACCGGGCTGCTCGGCACGGTCGGGCCGGCCGATGGGCCGCCACTGCCGCCGCTCAACGTGGTGGCCGACATGGCCGGCGGTGGCCTGCTGGCCGCGTTCGGCATCTGCGCCGCGCTGGTCGAGCGGGACCGGTCCGGACACGGCCAGCGGATCGACGCGGCCATGACCGACGGCGTGCTGTCCATGATGGAAATGTGGTTCAACGCCTGGCGGACTCCGCTGCTGCCCGAGCGCGGGCTCGGCTTCACCACCGGCGCGGCGCCGTTCTACCGGTGCTACCAGTGCGCTGACGGCCGGTACGTCGCGGTGGGTGCGGTCGAGGACGGCTTCTTCCGGGCCCTGTGGGACGGGCTCGGCCTGCCGCCGCCCTACCCGCAGCAGCGCTTCGAGCCGGCCGCCTGGCCGGAGCTGGCCCGCGTCATCGGCGAGCGGTTCGTCACCGCCGATCGGGATGAGTGGGCCGCCCGGTTCGCCGGGGCGGACGCCTGCGTCACCCCCGTGCTGGACCCGGGCGAGGTACTCGCGGCCGAAGGGCGGCCGGGCC
>JBAPYC010000898.1:0-3927 GCA_049284535.1 Streptosporangiaceae bacterium | reverse complement strand
GACCTGGAAAAGGCGGCGCGAGAGGCGGCGCGGGAGGGCATGGCGGCCCAGGCGGCGGCGTGGCTGGCCCAGGCATCGGCGGCCAGCACGGCTCGCACCGACCAGGAGCGGCTGCTCCTCGATGCGGTGGCTGAACTGCTGGGCAGCGCCGACGTGCCCGGGGCGCTGGCCCTGTGGCCTGCGGTCGGCCAGTTTGGTCCCAGCGCCCGGCGCAGCGCCTTGCTCGGCCACCTCGACCTGCTCTGCGGACGGGGAGCGGTGACCGAGGCCCACCTGCTCGAGGCCTGGCGGGCCCACAACCCCGACACCGAGCCGATGGTGGGAGCGGCCGCGGCCACCTCCCTATCCGCCTACCTCTCCACCGCCGGACGGCTGGAGGAGGCCGTCACCTGGGGCGAGCGGGCCGTCGAAGCCAGCGGTGCGGATCTGACTGCCCGCCTTCAGGCGCTGATGCCGGTAGCCCTGACTCTTACCCTCGCCGGGCGCGGTCCCGAAGGACTGGCCCGGCTCGACGCCCTGCCCGCCGTGGCCGCCGACGTACCGCTGGAGCACACCGGTGCTCTTGTCACCCGGGGCAGGTGCCGGACGATCACCGATGACCCGGTCGGGGCCATGACTGACTTGTCGGTGAGCCTCGCCCGGCTGCGGGCCGGGGTGAGCCTGCGCTACCCCGGCCAGTGCCTGACCTTCCTCTCCGCTACCGAGTACGCCCTCGGCGCCTGGGACGACGCCCTCACCCACTCCGAGCTGGCCGTTTCCCTGGCCCACGACAACGACCGGACATGGGCGCTTGCCTTCGCGCACGCCCATGCCGCCATGGTCCCCGCAGACCGGGGCGACTGGCAGGTGGCCGCCGCCCACGTCGAGGCGTCGCGGGCGGCGGCTTCCGGGGCGGGGATGGCGGTCACCCACGCGGCCTGGGCCGGCGCCGAGCTGGCCACGGCCCGGGGTGACCTGCAAGGAGTGCTGTCGGCCACGTCAGCCGTGCGGGCACTCGGCCGGGATGAGGTCTTCGGCCTGCCGGGCTGGGCAGACTGGCGTCCGGCTGAGGTCGATGCCCTGATCGGCCTGGGCCGGCTGGATGACGCCGAGGTGGCGCTGCAGGAACTCCTGGCCGCCATCCCCGGCTTCGGCCTCACCTCCGCCAGCATGACGGCGGCCCGCCTGGGTGGCAACCTGGCTGTCGCCAGGGGCGACCTGGCCGGTGCCGGGGAATCCTTCGCCACCGCCTGGCAGCTGGCCCAGGGACTGCCCTTGCCCTTCCAGCTCGCCTTGCTGGAACGCGATGACGGCCGCCGCCTCCGTCGCGCCGGCGATCGTCAGGGCGCCGCCGTACGTCTCCGGCAGGCACGCGACCGCCTAGTCGCGCTCAGGGCCCAGCCTCATGTGGCGGCTTGCGAGGGCGAGCTTCAGGCTTGCGGGGCCGAGATACAGCCCGAGCAGCAACTTGCCAGCTGGAACCTCACGTCATCCGAGCTAGCCGTAGCCCGGCTGGTCTGCACTGGGCGCTCGAACCGGGAAGTGGCAGCCGAGCTCTACGTGACCGTCAAGGCGGTTGAATTCCACCTGGGACACGTCTTCGACAAGATCGGCATCCGCTCCCGCACTGCCCTGCCCAGCCTGCTAGGGGCACCCGGGCCGTGAATCTGCTGCACGACGAGACAATGCCGACGGACAGGCAGGCCACAGCAGAGCAGGCATTCGATCATTGCAGCAGCCGATGTCGAAGACCCAGGAACGCGGCGGGCGCGTTCCCGGGTTCTCGACCGGTGTCCAGAAGGACATAGGAGTATCCCCGCAGCCTTTCCGGCTCCTCACGCGTCGCGGCGGCGCAGCTGCCAGGCGGCCAGGGCGGTCAGCACGACCGCGTAGCCGCACAGGCACCCGAATCCGGTCCACGGGCTCAGCGCATGCGTGACGTTCAGCGGGCTGCCCCACAGGGCCCCGCCAGCATTGGACGGCAGGTAGGACGCCCAGCCCGTGATGTTGTGCGGGAGGGCCCCCACGGTGATCGGGATGACGAAGAACACCGCGGCGAACACTGACAGGCCGGCCGCGGTCTTGCGGAGCAGGGCCCCCAGGGCCAGGCCGATGATGACGACGACGGTCAGGTACAGCGACGAGCCGGCCACCGTCCGCAGCACGCCCGGATCGGTCAGTGAGAGCACCGAACCCCCGCGGGAGGATTCGATAGCGGCCGCGGCGAAGAAGTCGGCGACCGCGTACAGCATGGTCACCGGCAGCACCAGGGCCACCAGCACGATCACCTTGGCCCACAGCACCGGCAGCCGGGCGGGCACGACCGCCAGGGTGGCGCGGATCATCCCAGTGCCGTACTCGCCGCTGAACGCCAGCACGCCGACCACGCCGATCACCAGCTGGGCAAACAACACGCCCAGCAAGGCCACCGACACTCCGTTGGCGGCGGTATTGCCCGGCGCGATCTTGTACGGCGTCCCGGATCCTGCCACCGCGGCCCCCAGGCCGACGATCAGCACGGCCGCGACCAGCGCGCACCACCGGGTCGAGCGCAGCGCCCACAGCTTCGTCCATTCCGCGCGGACGACGCGGACCTGGGTAACTGGTCCGGCTACTGTCGCCGGGGCCGGCTCTGCTTGCGCGGGGGCGAGCCCGGTGCCCATGACGGCGGTCATAGCGTCGCTCCGGCGTGGTACTCGATGCTGTCCTGGGTCACTTGCATGAAGGCCTCTTCCAGCGAAGCATGGGTGGGGGTGAGCTCGTAGATGGGCAGGTGAGCCCGCCAGGCCGCCGCCCCGATCTGCTCGGCGGTAATACCGGAGACACGCAGCAGGTCCGTTCCGTCATTTGTCACCGTGACACCGGCCGCGGCGAGCACCTGGCCGAGCCGCGCGGGTTCGGGGGTGCGGACCAGCACGCCGGTCCCGGTGGCGTGGCCGGTGAAGTCCTGGACGCTGGCCTCGGTGATGAGCTTGCCGCGGCCCAGCACGATCAGCTGGGTCGCGGTCTGGGCCATCTCGCTCATCAGGTGGGAGGAGACCAGGACGGTGCGGCCTTCGGCGGCCAGGGACTTGAGCAGCAGCCGGATCCAGAGCACGCCGTCGGGGTCCAGGCCGTTGACCGGCTCGTCCAGCACCACGGTCTGCGGCTGGCCCAGCAGCGCCGCGGCCACGCCGAGGCGCTGTCCCATGCCGAGGGAGAACCCGCCGGCCCGGGTGCCCGCGACCTCGCCCAGCCCGGCCAGCTCGATCACCTCAGCGACCCGGCGGCGGCCGATCCCGGCCGTGCGGGCCAGGGCCAGCAGGTTGTTACGGGCCGACAGTCCCGGGTGCACCGACCGGGCGTCCAGCAGGATGCCGAGCTCGGCCATCGGGGCGGGTGCCTTCGGGAAGTGCTTGCCGTTGACCCGCACCGTGCCGCTGTCCGGGCGGTCCAGGCCGGCGATCATCCGCATCGTGGTGGACTTGCCCGCCCCGTTCGGGCCGAGGAAACCGGTCACCACGCCCGGCTCCACTACGAAACTCAATTGGTCGACGGCAGTCTTGTCCCCGTACCGTTTAGTCAGACCATCAATCTCGATCATGCTGCTTCCCTTCATCATGTGCAGCTGATGAAAGGGACGCTACGCAGCGCTCCATCCGGGGCCATCTATCCCCAGACCACATCTCCCCGGCGGTTTAGGCCTTTAGGTATAGGCCCAAATGTCTAAACGCAGCCTGACTGGCCCGCGTCACCTACCGGCTCCCCACGCCAACGCGAGCAACGCACAGGGCCCGGGCCTGCAGCCGGGAGACGTGCACCTGGGAACCGTTACCTTCCCCGGCCTTAATCGTCGCCCGGTCCGGGTGTGGCCTCGGTCCCGTCGGCGGCCAGCAGATCGAGGAGCGAGCCGATCCGGTGTCCGTCCTGGGCGGAGTGGCGGAACAGGCTGTCCCGGTTCACGGTGTA
>JBAPYC010000897.1:0-2501 GCA_049284535.1 Streptosporangiaceae bacterium | reverse complement strand
CTGCTGCTCGACCTGGCGCGCGAGGCCGCCCGGTACCCGGCACGGCCGAAGTCCGTCCTCGGCCCGGAAGGCCGGGGCTGGCTGGCCCGCGCCGAGGCGGAGTACCAGCGGCTCATCGGCTTGAACGCCCCTGCGGGCTGGGAGAAGACGCTGGCCGAGTTCGGCCCGGGCTATGTATACGAGACCGCGCGGACTCAGTGGCGGCTGGCGGAGGCCCTGGCTGGGAGCGGACGCCCGCGCGAGGCGGCCGACGTGTGCCGTGCGGCGTCGGCGACGGCCGCCAGACTGCGCGCCGAGCCGCTGCGCGCCGCCCTGGACGACCTGGCTCGCCGGCTGGGCCTGGACGCCGGCGGCAGCCGTGACGCGGTCAGGGATGGCGAGAGCTCTGTCGCGGCGCTCACCCGCCGGGAACGCGAGGTCCTGCGCCTGATGTCCCGCGGCCTGTCCAACCGCCAGATCGGCGAGGAACTCTTCATCACCCCGAAGACCGCCAGCGTCCACGTCTCTAACATCCTCGCCAAGCTAGGCGCTGCGACCCGGACCGAGGCCGCGGCGATCGCGCGCGCCGAAGTCAGCTGAGGACCTTCCCCAGCCGGGCCTACTTGATTCTGCGGGGCGCTGACCTGCAGGTTCGCTGGCCGCGATCGCTGAGGTTGCGCACTGATCCGAGGGGTCCGGTCAGAAGCCCGGCGGCGGCTGGAATCCACCGGTGACCGCGGCGATCGCCTCGGCGATCGCCAGGAGCCGCTCGTCGGCCCACCGCCGGCCCATCAGCTGGAGGCCGAAGGGAACCCCGTTCCCGTCGATCCCGGCCGGGATGACCACCATCGGGCAACCGCTGGCCTGAGACAGCTCGAGGGCGACAAAGGCCTGCATCTGCGGGCTGTCGTCGGCGGGCTCGTCGTCCGTGCGCCAGGCGCGCATCGGCATGGCCGGAGCAAGGAATACGTCGCAGCCCGCGAAGAACCGGTCCCAGCTGGCGATGAGCCGGTCCCGGCGGTCCAGGATGGCCAGGTATTCCTGCGCCGAACCGCCATCCAGCACGGCGAGGAAATCCTCGACGAGCTGCCCGTACCCGGCCACGGCGGGATCCGGCAGCCGGTCCTCCACGACCGCGCCCAGCTCGTCCAGCCCGGCGGCCAGCCGGTCGGCCCCGGCACGGATCTCCGCGTCCACCAGCGGCGGAAAGCCGGGCGAGTAGGCGACCCGCAGCCCGGTCAGGTCCGCCGGCCCGGCCGGCCGCCAGGGCACCGGCGGGACTTCCGGGTCGAGGCCGTCGGGCCCGCCGATCACCTCCAGGGCGAGGCGGAGGTCGCCCACTGAGCGGGCGATCGGCCCGGCCGTGATCAGCGCCCGGAGCTGGCGGATCGCGTGGATGTACAGCATGCCGGTCACCGGCACCCGGTGCTCCGTCGGGCGCATCCCGAACACCCCGCAAAAGGCCGCCGGGCACTGGATCGACCCGCTGGTGTCCCCGGCGATGTCCAGCGGGGTCAGGCCGGCCGCCACGGCCACCGCAGGCCCGGTGGACGAGCCACCCGCAGTCCGGTCCACATTCCAGGGATTCAGCGTCGGGGGGAAGACGCTGTCGTCGCCCCACAGGCACGGCCCGTTCGTCTTGCCCACGATGATCGCCCCGGCCGTTTTCAGCCTGGCCACCGCGGTGGCGTCGGCAGCGGGAACGTGCTCGGCGAAAGGACGGTAGCCACCGAATGCGGAGCGCATCCCCGCCGTGGCGTGCACGTCTTCCACGGTGACCCCGACCCCGTGCAGCGGACCCCAGACCTGGTTACGGGCCAGCGCCCGGTCAGCCTCAGCAGCCCGGCGGCGCGCCCCGTCCGCGTCCAAAGTGACCACCGAACCAAGCCGGGCATCGTGGCGCTGGATCCGGTCAAGCTGATCTGCCAGGACTTCGGCCGCCGAGACCTCGCGACGCCGGATCGCCGCGGCGACCTGATAAGCGCCGGCCCAGCCCAGCCCAGTCATTGCCCCTCCCGGCGGTCCAACTCAGGTCGGGATACCTGATGACGGCGTGGTCCGGGCCAGCCAAAAAGCCGGACCGCCCGGACCCGGCGAAAGGTAACAGGCGGCCCGGGAGGAGCGCGAAGCTCCTGCCGCCAGGGTACCGAATACGGCCGGCTGAAATGGGCTCACTTGCCCGGCTGAGCGGCCGGGCCGACGAGGAATGCCTTGATCACCGCGGCGAGCTCGGGCGCTGCGAACGCGCCCCCATGGCCTCCGGGCACGCGGGCGAAGCGCCCGGCGGGCAGCAGTGCGGCCAGTTCGTCGGCGTCGGAGCGCTCGTCCCGGTCGCCGATCACGACGAGCGTCGGGGTCGTGATCCGGCGCAGGTCATCCTCGGGCGTGGGGACGAGCGAGCCCAGCACGCACAGCAGCGCCCGGGGGTCGGCGCCGAGTTCCGCGGCCCAGTGCGCCATCTGGGCGTCGGCTGAGCCGGGAGGCAGGGCGATCCCGTCGGCGAGCGCGGTGAGCGCGCGGCG
>JBAPYC010000896.1:0-2885 GCA_049284535.1 Streptosporangiaceae bacterium | reverse complement strand
GCCCTGGCCGGCGCGGGCACCGTCATCACGGCGCTGGCCCTGCGCGGCGTTCTGCGAACCCGCTACAGCCGGCGGCGCGCGCCTGCCGCCGGCCGGCTTGGCGTGCCTGGAACCCCGGTCCGGCCAGGCCACCGGCTTGTATACAGACATCCTGACCGGAAGTGTCCTAGCCGCTACTGGACGCCGTTACACAAGTGTCCTACGGTGCTGTCATGACTGCGCGAGGGGGCCAGGAACACCGGACGGGCCGGGCGCCATGACCGGGCGCGGCGCCGACATCGCCCGCTTGTTCGAAATGCGGAACGGGCCGACGCGCCAGCTCGCCCAGCAGGCGGATGCGGTCGCCGCAGCATGCCACGCCATGGCCGTGCGCTTCCACCAAGGGGGCAAGCTCGTCGTGTTCGGCGTCGGCGGCCCGAGCGCCGACGCCCAGCACGTCGCGGTGGAGTTCGTCCATCCGGTCATCGTCGGCAAGCGGGCCCTGCCGGCCATCTCGCTCACGACCGACGTGGCCACGGTGACCGGGATCGCCGAGCGGGACGGCGTGGCCGCGATCTTCGCCCACCAGCTGCGCTACCTGGCCGATCCCGCCGACATCGCCCTCGGGATCGACGCCGATGGGCACAGCGCCAGCGTGCTGGCTGGGCTCGAGGCGGCCCACGACCTGGGGCTGCTGACGATCGCCCTGACCGGCGGGGACGGCGGCCCGATCGCAGCCAGCAAGGCGGTCGACCACCTGCTGGTGGCGGAATCGGATGATCCCCGCGTGGTCAAGGAACTGCACGTCACCATGTACCACGTGCTGTGGGAGCTGGTGCACGTCTTCTTCGAGCAGCCAGGCGTGCTGGCCCCGGGGGTACTGACATGAACGAGCCGAACGGGCGGGCTGCGTCCTCCCGCGTCATCGATGAGTGCATCGGCGAGGTCTGCATCACCTGCTCCGATACCGCCGTCCAGGTCACCGTCGTGCGCCTGCTCGAGGACCAGATGGCCGTGGTCGACACCGGTGCGGGGGAAGAAACGGTCAGCGTTGCCCTGGTCAGCGCCGGCGTCGGCGACACCATCCTGGTGCACGCCCGGGAAGCCATCGCTGTGGTAGGGGGATGATCCACCCATGGGGGAGGACCGCAGCGGCGGCCACGAGGCCATGGAGGCGCTCTACCCGTTCCTGTATGCCGACAAGACGGACCTGTCCGCCGTGCTCGAGCAGGTCCGCGCCTCGACCGTGGACAAGGCCCGGGAAATCGGTGAGCTTCGCCACGAGGTCTTTGTGCGCGACGCGGACCGGATCGCCGACTGCGCGCAGCAGGCCGCGGCCAGGTTCCGCGCGGGCGGGCGGCTGTTCGCCTTCGGCAACGGCGGCAGCGCCACCGACGCCCAGCAGCTCGCCACCCTGTTCCTTAATCCGGGCGGCAGCATCCGGCCGCTGCCCGCCTTCGGTCTGGCCAGCGACACCTCCGTGGTCACCGCGCTGTGCAACGACATCGGCGTGGAGGTGGTCTTCGCCCGCCAGCTCGCGGCGTTCGCACGGCCGAACGACATCGCGGTCGGGCTGTCTACCAGCGGCAACTCGGCCAACCTGGTGCGCGCCTTCGACGAGGCCAGCCGCCGCGGCATGCTCACCATCGGGCTGGCCGGATACGACGGCGGGAAGATGGCCGAGCTGGACAGCATCGACTACCTCTTCGTCGCGCCATCTGCGTCAGTGCACCGGATCCAGGAGGCACAGACCACCGTCTACCAGGTTCTGTGGGAGCTGACCGTGGCCGCCCTGGATCCTGCCGAACCAGCAGAGGAAACCCATCAGGAAGAGGTGTTATATGTGCCTCGGTATACCCGGTGAAGTCATCGAGCTTCACCCGGAGCAGCCCGACCTGGCCAAGGTCGACGTGAGCGGCGTACGCCGGATGATCAACATCGGCCTGCTCTCCGACGATCCGCCCAAGCCGGGCGAGTGGGTGCTGATCCACGTCGGCTTCGCCCTGTCCAAGATCGACGAGCACGAGGCGGCTGCCGCCATGGCTTTCCTCGAGGGCATCGGGCAGGCCTATGACGATGAGATCGCGGCGCTGAAGGAATCCCTGATCGAATAAGGAGCGTGGGCACGATGCGGTTCGTTGATGAATTCCGTGATGCCGACAAGGCCCACGCGCTGGCCGCGAAGATCGCGGCGCTGTGCGAGCCTGGCCGGCAGTACAAGCTGATGGAGGTGTGCGGCGGGCACACCCACACGATCTACAAGCACGGCCTCGAGGACTACCTGCCCGAGTCGATCACCTTGGTGCACGGCCCCGGCTGCCCGGTATGCGTGATCCCGATGGGCCGGGTCGACGACGCGATCCACCTGGCCTCGCAGCCGGATGTGATCATGACCTCGTTCGGCGACATGATGCGGGTGCCGGGCAGCGGCGGCTCATTCTTCGACGCCAACGCCGAGGGCACCAACATCCGCATGGTGTACTCCCCGCTGGACTCGCTGAAGATCGCCCGGCAGAACCCGGACAAGCAGGTCGTGTTCATGGCCATCGGGTTCGAGACCACGGCGCCGTCGACCGCGATGACCATGATCCGGGCCGCGGCCGAGGGGCTGGAGAACTTCTCGGTCTTCTGCAACCACGTCACCATCGTCCCGGCCATCAAGGCCATCCTGGACTCGCCCGACCTGCGCCTTGATGGCTTCATCGGCCCCGGGCACGTGTCCACCGTGATCGGCTGCCGGCCGTACGAGTTCATCGCCCGGGACTACGGCAAGCCGGTCGTGGTGGCCGGGTTCGAGCCGCTGGACATCCTGCAGTCCATCTACATGCTCATGGTGCAGCTGTCCGAAGGCCGCTCCGAGGTCGAGAACCAGTACTCGCGGGTGGTGCCGTGGGACGGCAACATCG
>JBAPYC010000895.1:0-9532 GCA_049284535.1 Streptosporangiaceae bacterium | reverse complement strand
GAGCGGGCTGGCGCCGGGATCGCGGAACCGGTTCATCAGCCGGGCGGCCACCGAGGGCGCCAGCACCGCGTCGCCGTGCGCGGCGGCCCGGACCGCGCGCAGCAGCTCATCGCGCGGGGAGTCCTTGAGCAGGTAGCCGGTGGCGCCGGCCTCGATGGCCGGCAGCACGTGGCTGTCGTTGTCGTAGGTGGTCAGGACCAGGATCCGGGCGGCGCTGTGGCGCCGGGCCAGCTCGGTGATGGCGGACACGCCGTCCATGCCGGGCATGCGCAGGTCCATCAGGATCACGTCGGGATGCAGCGCCTGGGCCATCTGCACCCCGGCCGCGCCGTCGGAGGCCTGGCCGAGCACCTCGAACTCCGGGTCACGCTCGAACATGGCGCTCAGCCCGTCCCGGACCACGGGATGATCGTCCACGATCAGCAGCTTGATCGGGCTCATGAGGCCGCCATGGGGACCGTGGCGGAGATGGCCGTGCCGCCGCCCGGTTCGGATTCGACCTGCAACGTGCCGGACAGGCCCTCGATCCGCTGGCGCATGGCGACCAGGCCGAACCCGCCGCGCTCCGCCGCGGGCTCAGGGGGGCCCGGCTCAGCGAGGGCAGGACGCCGCCCGTTCGGCCTGTCGTGGCTGATGTCCGGGTCGAAGCCCTGGCCGTCGTCGCGGACGTCGAGGGCCACCTGGTGTTCCATATAGGACAAGGTTAGGCCGACCCGGCTGGCCTGGGCGTGCTTGCCCACGTTGGCCAGCGCCTCCTGCGCCGTCCGCAGCAGCACGACCTCGGCCTCAGGTGGCAGCGTCCGGGCCGTGCCGGTCGTGGTGACCTCGACCGGGATCTGGTGCAGCGCCATCCACTTATCGGCCACGCTGGCCAGCGCGTCGCTCAGCCGGCCGCCGTCCTCCAGCGGCTCGGGCCGCAGCGCGTCCACCGACCGGCGGGCCTCGGACAGGCTCTCCCGGGCCAGCTGGGTCGCGGCCGCGAAGTGCCGGCGCCATCCGGCCGGGTCGTCGGCGGCCTGCTCGGCCGCCTGCAGCTGGGTGACGATCCCGGTCAGGCCCTGAGCCAGGGTGTCGTGGATCTCCCGGGCCATCCGCGCCCGCTCGTCCAGCACCCCGGCCTCGCGCGCCTGGGTGACCAGCTGCTTGTGCAGGCCCGCGTTCTCGGCCAGCGTCGTCTCCAGCTTGCGGTTGGCCTCGTTCACCTTGGCCAGGGCCTGCTCGCGCTCGGCTTTCTGCTGGTCGTTGCGCCGGTCGAGCCAGGCCAGCCCGCCCAGCGGGACCACGTTGACGCCGACGACCGCCAGGTAGGCGAGCACGCCCGCGGCCGTGTGCTTGTCGATGCCGGACGCCTGGGCGGTGCCGGCCGCGACCGCCACCGAGGCCACCCCGGCCAGCCGCCACGGCCAGCGCAGGACCGAGAACGCGTAGAAGTAGCCGGCCGGGGTGAGGAACCCGAACCAGGGATCCCGCGCGCACATGACCAGGAGGATCGCGGCGTAGCCGGCGAAGAAGACCGCCATTGGCCGCGGGCGCACCCGCCAGCCGGGATGCAGGGTGAACATCCACAGCGTCCACAGCGCGGTGAGTGCGCACAGAACCAGGTCGATGAGCAGGGAACCGGGGGCCGCGTGCTTCTCGGCCACCGTGACGATGACCAGCACGCCCAGCAGCACGTAGGGCCCGACGTACAGCAACGGGAGCAGCCGCCGCTCGGGGGCGTCGATGACCGCCAGCGGCATGGGCTCGCTCATCTGGCTCCTCCCGGTCCGTAGCTGCTTCTTCTTATTATTCCCACCGGAACAGCTTGGCGGCGGCGAGGCCGAAGGCGACCGCGTAGGCGGCCAGCGTGCCCAGCTGGAGGGCGGTCGGCCACTGTCCCTGGGCCGAGTCGGTCAGGGCCTGCACGGCCGCGCCGAGCGGGGTGGCGTGGCTGACGTGCTGGAGCCAGACCGGCATGTTGGCGATCGGCAGCCAGAGGCCGGCGAAGAACATCAGCGGGTAGAACAGCAGCGCCCCGGTGGCCTGCGCGGCCTTGGCCGAGGGCACGACCGCGGCAATGAACAGCCCGACGCACATCAGGGCCACGGTGGCCAGCAGCGCGGCGATGACGAACCCGCCGAGCTCGCGCGGCAGCGGCACGTTGTACCCGAACCGGCCCAGCAGCAAGATCGCGACCATGGTGACGACGGCCACGGCCAGGTTGGCCAGCAGCTGGGCGGCCAGCACGCGGGCCGGGCCGATCGGCGTGGTCTCCAGGCGGCGCAGCACGCCGCGCTCCCGGTAGCTGGCCAGCATCATGGGCAGCGCGGTCAGCGACAGCAGGGCGGCGGTGAAGCCGACCATGATCGGTATGTAGATGTCCAGGAAGGTGCGGCCGCCGTAGACCGCTTCGGGCTTGTTGAAGGACGGGATGCTGCCGATGATGATCGTCAGCATCAGCGGGAAGCCGACGCCGAAGAACAGGCGCAGGCGCTCGCGCAGGTACAGCTTGAGCTCGGTCAGGGCCAGGTGGCCCAGGGCGCTGCGGCGGCCGGCGGGGCCGGCGACGGGCAGGGTGACGGTGGCGGTAGACATGGTGGTTTTCCCTTCAGTGCTTGCCGGTGAGGGCCAGGAACGCGTCTTCCAGGCTGGCCTGCTCCACCCGCAGCTGGTGGGCCACGATCTGGTTGCGGGCCAGCACCGAGGTGACCGCGTTCAGGGCGTTGCTGGTGCCCGTGACCACCACGACATCGCCCCTGTGGATGACGTTGGTGACATCGGGCAGGTCAGTAAGCATGGAATCGTCGAATGGTGTGGACGGGCGGAACTGGATCCGCTGCTCGGCGTCGACCCGCTCGGCCAGCCCGGCCGGGGTGTCCACCGCGACGACCTGACCGGAGTCGATGAGCGCGACCCGGTCGCAGAGCCGTTCGGCTTCCTCCATGAAGTGGGTCACGAGCAGGACCGTCACGCCGTGGTCCCGGATGTTCTCGATCAGGTCCCAGGTGTCCCGGCGGGCCTGCGGGTCCAGGCCGGTGGTGAGCTCGTCGAGCACGGCGACCTTGGGGTTGCCGACCAGCGCCAGCGCGATCGACAGCCGCTGCTTCTGGCCGCCGGACAGCTTGCCGAAGGCGGTCCTGGCCTTGCCGGCCAGCCCGAGCATGTCCATCAGGGGTCGCCAGTCGGCCGGGTTCTCGTAGAAGGAGCTGTACAGCGCGAGGGCCTCCGCGACCTTCAGCTTCTCGGGGAGCTGGCTGTCCTGGAGCTGGACGCCGAGCTGCTGGGTGACGCCGGCCCGGTCGTGGCGCGGGTCGAGCCCGAGCACGCTGATGCGGCCGCTGTCCGGAGCCCGCAGGCCCTCGATGCATTCAACGGTGGTGGTTTTGCCCGCTCCGTTCGGGCCGAGGATCCCGAAGATCTCGCCCTGCTGGACGGACAGGGAAACCCCGTTGACCGCCACCGTGTCCCCGTACTTCTTGTGCAGGTCCTGCACTTCGATCACTGCTGACATGTGCCCCGTCCTTCCGGCTTTCGATTGCTATCTCTAGCCTCGCGAAAGGCGGCCCGGACGGGTATCGGCCATGCGGCCTTACCGGGGCGGACTCCGGCTGAGTTAGCCGGGTGGCCGGATGGCTGAGCGACTCAGCCGATTGGTGGATCGCTGCTGTGGCCGTAACGTTGCCGGAACGGTCCGGGCGTAGCGTGGCCGTCATGGGTGAGGTGCGGTCCGCGCTCAGGCAGGCTCCGGTGACGGCGAGCGTCACGGCCCGCCGCCGGCGGCGGGCCTCGCCGGCGACCGCGGTTGCCCTCGGGGTGCTGACGCTGGCGGAGCTGGCGGCCACCTTGGTCCTGACGGGCGCCGATCACCAGCTGACCTGGAGCCTGACGGTGCGCGGGCCCTTCGCCGTGCTGATCTTCGCCGCGGTGGGCGTGGTGGTGGCCTGCCGCCAGCCGCGTAACCCGGTGGGATGGATCCTGATCTGTTTCGGCCTGCTATTCCTGCTGAGCGTGGCCGCCGGCCTGTACGCGGCGCTGGCCTATCGCCGGGGCCCGGTGCACCTGCCCCTGGCCGCAGCCGCCATCATCGTGGCGCAGCCCGCGGCCATCGTCGCGTTCGGCCTGGTCCTGCTGGTCGTCCTGCTGTTCCCGGACGGGCGGCTGACCCGGCGCTGGCGCCCGGTGCTGTGGGTCTACGCCGGGCTCAACCTCTACCTGGCGCTGGCCGGCGCGGCCCCGGCCGTGGCCGCCGTGGCCAGCCGCGACGTCCACGTCGATGCCTCGGGCGACCTCACGGACACGGGCCGGCTGACCGGCTGGCTGGTGCATCAGCCCGGCGGGCTGAGCGCCGGGGTGAACATCGCGGTCGGGGTGCTCTGCCTGTCGTTCGTGGGACACCAGGTGGTCAGCTGGCGGCGGGCCGCCGGTGAGCGCCGGCAGCAGCTGAAATGGCTCGCGTTCGGGGCCGCGATCACGCTCGTCCTCGGCGTCCTGGCCAGCGGCGTCACCTCAGGTGAGGTATCCGAGGCGCTCGGGGTGACGATCGTGGCCCTGCCGGCCGCCATCGGCGTCGGGATCCTGAGGTACCGGCTGTACGACATCGACCGGATCATCAGCCGCACGGTGGCGTACACGCTGGTGACCGGCGTGCTGGTGGGGGTATACGCGGGCCTGGTGCTGCTGGCCACGGAGGTGCTCACGATCAAGTCGCCGGTCGCGGTGGCCGCCGCCACGCTGGCGGTGGCCGCGCTGTTCAGCCCGCTGCGGCACCGCGTCCAGCGCGTCGTGGACCGGAGGTTCAACCGGGCCCGGTACGACGCGGACCGGACCCTGGCCGCGTTCGCCGCCCGGCTCAAGGACGCCGTGGACCTGGACGCGGTGCGGGAGGACCTGGCCGGCGCGGTGACGGCCGCGCTGGAACCCGCGCACGTAACCGTGTGGATAGGCGAGCCGGACGGCCCGGCTCAGCCGTAGGTGGGGTGCTGCGGCCAGCCGGCCGGGGAGTCTTCCCACTCCTGCTGGCGGCCGTACGGGGCCAGGTCCAGGATGTTGTTGGCGAACAGCAGCCGGTCCACGCCGCGGGCGGTGGTGTTGTAGGTCCGGTAGACGTCGTCGCCGTCGCGCAGGAACAGGGTGAGCATGAAGCCGCGGCTGGCGCCGCAGTCGTCGGCGAACGTGGTGCCGCGCGAGGACGCGAACGGCACGGTCCAGCCCATCCGGTCCCAGTACGCCTGCATCTGCTCCAGCGGCATGTTGGACACCGTCACCCAGCTCACGTCGTCGTCGGCCAGCACGTCCAGGGCAGCCACGTTCCGGGTGAAGTGGGTGCAGCCTGGGCAGAACTCCTCCGGGCCGTTGTCCATGAACTGGTAGACGGCCAGCTGAGGCTTATCGGCGAAGAAGTCAAGCAGGGTTTTCGGGCCGAACGGGCTGGCGAACGTGTAGTCGGTACGGAACTTCACCATCGGCAGGCGGCGGCGCCGCGCGGCGATCGCGTCCAGCGCCCGGGTGGCCTGCTTCTCCTCGGCCAGCAGTTGGTCGCGGGCCTGCTGCCATTGCTCGGCGGTAACTACGGAGGGCTTGTCCATGGGCCCGATTATCCGCCGTCAGCGGCGCCGTGGGTGGCGATCAGGTCATCGGACAGCTTCGGCCAGGCCTGCCGGGACCAGTCACCGAAGTCCGTATCGGCCAGGGACACGCAGGCCAGGCCGTTGTCCGGGTCGACCCACAGGAAGCTGCCTGACTGGCCGAAGTGGCCGAACGTCCGGGGCGAATTGCGCGACCCGGTCCAGTGCGGCGTCTTGCCGTCCCGGATCTCAAAACCCAGGCCCCAGTCATTGTGCTGCTGGCGGCCGAAGCCGGGCAGCACACCGGACAGGCCGGGGAAGGTGACCTCGGCGGTGGCGTGAGCCAGCAGGTCCTCCTCGATCAGCGACGGGCTGGCCAGCTCGACGGCCAGGTTCATCAGGTCGGTGAGCGGGCCGACGGCGCCCCAGGCCGGGGAGCCTTGTAGCGTGGTCTGGGTCATGCCGAGCGGATGCAGGACCTGGTCGGCCAGCAGGTGCTCGAAGGCCTGGCCGGAGCGGGCCGCGACGATGTCCGCGACGATCTCGATGCCGCGGTTGGAGTAGACCCGGCGGCGGCCCGGCGGGCCCAGGACCGTGTCGCTGTCGAAGGCCAGCCCGGAGGCGTGCGACAGCAGGTGCCGTATGGTGGCCCCGGGCGGCCCGGCGGGCTCGTCCAGGTCCAGCAGGCCTTTGCCGATGCTGTCCAGGGCAGCCAGGCCGACCAGCAGCTTGGTCACCGACGCCCAGCGGAACGGCCGGTCAGCCGGGCCGGTGGTCTCCAGCAGGCCGGTCCTGGACGCGACCCCGGCCGTCGCGGTGACGGGCCAGGACGCTACCTGGTCGAGGGCACTGGTCATTGCCCCAGCGTAGTTGGATGCTTGGAATACCGACGAAAGGGCAAGGAAACGCTCATGCTGGAAGATCTGGACCCGGCCGAGACGCGTGAGTGGCTGGAAGCCCTCGATTCTGTGCTGGCCTTCGAGGGCACGGACCGGGCATATTTCCTGCTCGATGAAGTCACCGACCAAGCGCGGCGGCGGGGCGCGCCGGTCCCGTACAGCGCCACCACGCCGTACCTGAACACGATCCCGCCGAGCAAGCAGGATCAGCTCAGCCCGCGGGAGCTGGCGCTGGACCACCGCATCCGCTCCCTGGTCCGGTGGAACGCGCTGGCCATGGTGCTGCGGGCCAACGCCACCTCCTCCGAGCTCGGCGGCCACATCGCCAGCTTCCAGTCCGCGGCCACGCTGTACGACGTGGGCTTCGAGCATTTCTTCCGGGCCCCTTCGCCGGGCGATGGCGGCGACCTGCTGTTCATCCAGGGGCATTCGTCGCCGGGCATCTACGCCCGCTCGTTCGTCGAAGGCCGGCTCACCGAAGAGCAGCTGAAGCTTTTCCGCCAGGAGACCGGGGGCGGCGGCCTGTCCTCCTACCCGCACCCGTGGCTGATGCCGGACTACTGGCAGATGCCGACCGTGTCCATGGGCCTGGGCCCGATCATGGCCATCTACCAGGCCCGGTTCCTGAAGTACCTGGCGAGCCGGGGGCTGGCCGACACCGCGAACCGCAAGGTCTGGGCCTTCCTGGGCGACGGGGAGACCGACGAGCCGGAGTCGCTGGGCGCCATCGCCATGGCCAGCCGGGAGAAGCTGGACAACCTGATCTTCGTGGTCAACTGCAACCTGCAGCGTCTTGACGGCCCGGTGCGCGGGAACGGGAAGATTATCCAGGAACTCGAGGGCATCTTCCGCGGCGCCGGCTGGAACGTGATCAAGGTGATCTGGGGCAGCGCCTGGGACCCGCTCATCGCCCGGGACTCCACCGGCCTGCTGCTGAAGCGGATGGAAGAGTGCGTCGACGGCGAGTACCAGGACTTCAAGTCCAAGGACGGCGCGTACGTCCGGGAGAAGTTCTTCGGCAAGTACCCAGAGCTGGCCGAGATGGTGGCCGGGATGACCGACGACGAGATCTGGGCGCTGAACCGCGGCGGCCACGACCCGGCCAAGATCTACGCCGCCTACGCGTCCGCGGTGCGGCACACCGGCCAGCCCACGGTGATCCTGGCCAAGACCATCAAGGGCTACGGGATGGGCGCCTCCGGCGAGGGCCAGAACATCACCCACCAGCAAAAGCACATGGCCGACGCGTCGCTGGCCAAGTTCCGTGACCGGTTCAGCCTGCCGCTGACCGACGAGCAGCTAGCCGAGCTGCCGTTCCTGCGCTTCGGCGAGGGCAGCGAGGAAATGGCCTACCTGCTCCAGAAGCGGACCGCGCTGGGCGGGTACCTGCCATCGCGGCGGGAGCGGTCCTCGGTCTCGCTTCCGGTGCCGCCGCTGAGCGCGTTCGGCGGCCAGCTGGGCGGGACGCCGGGCCGGGAGATCTCCACCACGATGGCCTTCGTGCGGATCCTCAACACGCTGCTGCGGGACAAGGCCATCGGGAAGCACGTGGTGCCGATCGTGCCGGATGAGTCCCGGACCTTCGGCATGGAGGGCATGTTCCGGCAGTTCGGCATCTTCAGCCAGGCCGGGCAGCTGTACCAGCCCGAGGACGCCAACCAGCTGATGTACTACCGCGAGGCGCCGGACGGCCAGATGCTGCAGGAGGGCATCAACGAGGCCGGGGCGACGGCGTCCTGGATCGCGGCGGCCACGTCCTACAGCACCAGCGACGTGCCGATCATCCCGTTCTACATCTTCTACTCGATGTTCGGCTTCCAGCGGGTCATGGACCTGATCTGGGCGGCCGGGGACTCGCGTGCGCGCGGCTTCCTGCTCGGCGGCACATCCGGGCGGACCACGCTCAACGGCGAGGGTCTGCAGCACGAGGACGGCCACAGCCACGTGCTGGCCTCGGTCGTGCCCAACTGCGTGTCCTATGACCCGACGTTCTCCTACGAGGTCGCGGTGATCATCGCCGACGGGCTGCGGCGGATGGTGGCCGAGCAGGAGGACGTGTTCTTCTACCTCACGCTGATGAACGAGAACTACGAGCATCCCGCCCTGCCGGACGGCGCCGAGGCCGGGATCCTGAAGGGGATGTACCTGCTGCGGCCTGCTTCCGGTTCCGCTGCCGGTGCCGGCTCTGGTTCTGGGGCGCCGGCAGTCCAGCTGCTGGGCAGCGGGACGATCCTGCGTGAGGTGCTGGCCGGGGCGGACCTGCTGGCCGCGGATTACGGGGTCTCGGCCGATGTGTGGAGCGCGCCCAGCTTCACCGAACTGCGCCGGGACGGCCTGGCCGCCGAGCGGTGGAACATGCTGCACCCCGAGTCGGAGCCGCGGCGCAGCTACGTGGCGGAGTGCCTGGATGGGCGCCCCGGCCCGGTGATCGCGGCCACAGACTACGTGCGGACCTTTGCCGACCAGATCCGGCCGTTCGTGCCGCAGCGTTACCGGGTGCTGGGCACGGACGGCTACGGCCGCTCGGACTTCCGGCGCAACCTGCGCCGGTTCTTCGAGGTCGACCGGCACTACGTGGCCGTGGCGTCGCTGGCGTCGCTGGCGGCCGAGGGCACGGTTCCGGCCTCGGCCGTGACCGACGCCATCACCCGGTACGGCATCGACCCCGACGCCGCCGACCCGTCCCGAACCTGAGTCTTCGCCTTCACCCGAGCCTGAGGGAGCAGTCCGTGACCGAAGTCAGCGTTCCCGACCTCGGCGACTTCGCCGACGTGCCGGTCATCGAGATCCACGTCGCGCCCGGCGACGTGGTCAACGGCGAGGATCCGCTCGTCACGCTGGAGTCGGACAAGGCCACCATGGACGTGCCGTCGCCGTCCGCGGGCACCGTGCGCGAGCTCGGAGTCAAGGTAGGCGACCTGGTCAGCCGGGGGTCGCTGCTGCTGGTGCTGGACACCGACGGCGTGAATGTGGAGCCGCCGCAGCTGACCGAGCAGCAGGAACCGCCATCCCTGGCGACGGCCGACCCGGTGGCGGCGGCGCAGGAACCGGCCCGGCGCTCGGTCGACGCGGCGGGCGCTCCACCTGCTC
>JBAPYC010000894.1:0-10283 GCA_049284535.1 Streptosporangiaceae bacterium | reverse complement strand
CCGGCTGGTGATAGCGTACCGGGCGACGGCGGCGCTCCACCGGGCGCGCCGCACGCTGTCCGCGGTCAGGTAGCCGAGCAGCAGCCAGGTCAGATGATCACCCGCGGCCCGGGCGGCCTGGCGGAGCTGACGGAGCAGCAGGTCATCCAGGGTCGGGCCGATGACCAGGTCCAGCGCGGTGAACGCCTCGCCCCAGTCGTAGGCGACAAGCGCGGTCTCGATCAGCTCACGGGCCGGCTGCCAGTCCTGGCGGGTTTCCCACAGATTCCGCTCGGCCGCCCCAAAGCCCTGGCCGGGCCATGCGATGCCGAGCTCGGTGGTGCGATAGGCGACCAGCGACACCCGCCGCAGCAAGTCCGCCGTCGCGTAGGTGGCCGCGTTCGTGATGTAGGACGACGGCGCCATATAGGCGACGTAAGCCTGGATCTGCTGGCAGCCGTGCAGCGGGAACCGCGTGACGCTGAACAGCAGCTGCAACGTGTCCAGCCACGCCGCCGGGAGCGTCTTGTCGTGCCCGGCATCGGAGTACTCGTCGAGCGCGGCGGCGACGGCGCTCTCCTGGCCGTCCTGCATGGCGACGTACTTGCGGTAGGTCAGCGCGTCGGGGTCACGGAAGCCGCTCCAGTCCTCGACCGCCAGCGGTGACTGGTCGCGGAACGTCCGGAACCACATGTTGGCCGGTGAGGACGGGTTCTGCTCCAGGGGTGCCTTGCGCCCGTCGCGCAGTGTCCAGTTTGTGCCGTGCGAGACGATCTCGTACTCGGTTGGCATCCGGCGGACCTCGCCGAACGCGCTCCAGGTCCGCTGCCGGCGCTTCGTTTGCTCAGCCATGATCTCTCCTAGCTCGACGGCACGCGCGGACGGGCCGCGAGGTGCCATTCGATCTGGTCGCTCGCCGTTTGGATCCGGCCCGCGAACGCGGTCAGCATCTGCTCCAGGGCTTGGATTCTGAAGCTCGGGCCGAGGTGCCGCTGCAACGTCGCCTCGGTGACTTTCAGGTAGTTGTCGGCCTGCACCCTGACGTAGGCGCCGCGGTCGATAACTTCGATGTAGCTGTTCGGGTTGTCCTCACGGATCGCGTCGATGACCAGCTCCACGTCGTCGCCCATGCGCAGGATCGGTCCCACCGGGTTTTCCGTGTCTGCTCTCCTGTCAGGACGCGTAGTCCACGCGGACGTGATCGAGCGGCGCGATGCCGGCCTCGGCGACCGTCAGGTCGGGGGCCAGCTGGCGGCCGTCGAAGAAGACGGCCTTCTCCGCGTCCCTGGCCGGGACGCGTACGCCCTCGACGTGCTGGGCGACCGCGCCTGCCAGCTCGGCGATGGTGTTGTTGGACATCACCGGGATCAGCAGCTCGAGGAAGTCATCGTCGAAGACCGCGTTGAGCGGGATGAGGTAGGGGGCGGTTTCGGTCGGCTCAGGCGCCTGGCCATCCTGGGTGGTGGTCATGCCTCACGCTCCCGCGGCGGCGGTCGGCTGCCCGGGCAGGTATTCCGCGGCCCAGGCGTACTGGTGGCCGTCGTCGCCAGCCACATCGGGCGTGATGCCCATCCAGGCCAGGATCCCCGGCACGTCCATCGGCTGGATCTCGCCCGCCAGGAACCACTCCACCACGGTGGGGTTGTTCAGGCCGTCCCGGTCCTCCCACCAGATCTGCCGGCACACGTTGGAGCAGAAGTGATAAGTGACGCCGTTGTGGGTGAGCGGCCAGTTGCGGTTCCGCCAGCGGCCGTCCCGGCCGAACGTCGGGTTGCAGTTCGGCAGGTGGCAGGTATTGCACAGCCACGGCAGGGTGGCGGGGAGCGTCTTCTCAACCTGCCCGGAGTTGATGTTGGCGATGATCGTGTCCCACTTCGGGCCGTAGATCGTCTCCCAGTTCGGGTATTTCTCCTGCAGCCAGGCCCGCTCGTCCTTGCCGACCCCAGCGACCGGCTTCCACCACAGGGTCGGCCGCCAGAACCAGAAGCCCAGGTGCAGCGAGTGATGCCAGACGTCCAGGCCGGCCATGAAGTCGTCCCAGTACCACGGTCTCTTCAGCCCGTAGTCCCGCAGCGTGCGGCCGAACTGGTCGATGATCCATTCCTCCATGAACTCCCGGTAGGACTGCTTGCGCTCGCCCACGGGGGCGTAGTAGTCCATGCCGGGCCCGGTCAGCGCGGAGAAGGCGCGGGCGCTGAGCCAGAAATACTTGTCCACGATCCACTGGGCCCGGACCGGATCGTGCTCCATGAGGATCTCCAGTGTCGGGCCACCCTGCTGGGCATGCCGCGCCTCGTCGGTCTGGATGGAGGAGATCATGTTGGCAAAGTTGATGTCCCCGGCGCCGAGAGCGTCCGCGGCCAGCGCGACGAACTGCAGGTTGGTGAATCCGGTCTCGAACATCAGCGGCAGCTGAATGGCCAGGTCGACCACGTTCGGCGCGGCAATCATGCCGTCGAACAGGGAGCGCAGCGCGATGGCAGCCTAGTCGTTGGTGTGAAATGCCTTCTGGGTCCAGTCGTATTGCGGGTCGCGGGCCACGAACTCGTGGCCGGTGATCATGGTGATCTGGGTGTGCCGGGACTCGTCGAGAGCGCCGAATACGGCCATGTTCCGCCAGCCGCCGTTAAGCCCGAACCGGGCCATCCGCAGTTCGCCGATCTGGCCCATGAACTCCACCAAGGTGACGCCGCCGAAGTGCATCTTGGTGGAGGATTTCCAGCCCTCGTCGAGGTTCTCGAACGCCTTCGACCGCTGCATGGCGGCCTTGACGGCGTACGCCGAGGTCTCCTTGCCGTTCTGGTTGGCGACGTACTCGGGATAGGTGACCTTGTAGGACTCTTCCCACTTGGCCCACGCCTCCCGCGGCACCTTCCCGGTGCCTGACTGCCGGTCCGGGTAGACCGCCTCGTCATCTACGTAGGAGTAATCCCATTCCACGTCGCGGGCCAGATCCTGCCAGTCCTCGCGCTTGAGCATCGTCATCGTCTGTCCTCTCGTTGAACGCGCTGGTCAGTCGACCTCGGCGTGGCCCAGCTGACGGTAGAAGCTGGCGTTGTCCCAGTAGGCGGTGATGCTGTCGATCAGTCCGTCAGCGTTCACGTGCAGGACGAACAGGTGCGGGAGATTGAATCGCTGTCCCTTGCTGGCGATCACGCCCCATGCTGCGGCCTGGGTTCCCGATAGCGTCACCTCCGCGGCAACGGTCCCGTCCGTCGCGGTGCTCAGCGAGGTGACCTCGTTGCTCAGGTCGGGAAATGCGGTGATCAGGCCGCTCCAGATAACCCGGCCGATGCCGTGGACCTTGCCATCGCCCCGGACGACCCGCTGCTCTCCCCAGATCTCGACGGGCAGGTAATGAAAGTCGGCGTTGTCGGTGCACAGGTCGGCCATGGCGGGAACGTCGTGCTGGCTGTAGGCGGCGAAGAACTCGCCTACGATCTCGGCCGGGGCCTTTTCCATCGTCTGTGTCATGACTGGCTCCTATGCGATCGCGATGCGGTCCAGGCGCTTGACCGCCAGCCGCCGGTAGAGCTTGTTCTGATCCCAGTAGCCGGTAAGCGCGGCGATCGCGCCGTCGGAGATGGTGAACAGCCATGCCTGCTCGAGATCGAGATGCTTCTCCTGGTTGATAGCGCCGAGGAAGTCTGCCGCCTGGGTGCCCTCGAGACGCAGCTCGATCAGGACGCGGCCGTTGCCGCATGCGGTCCGGCGCGTGACGGTCAGCATGAGATCGGGGAACGAGGTCAGTGCCTCGCGGAAGAACTCGCGGGCGATCTCAGGGCCGCCGGCCTGCCCCGTCGGATGGATGATGATCTCGGCGGCCGGTGATACGGCGCCGAAGGCACCGTCGAGATCGCCGCCCTGCAGGGCGATGACGAAGTCGTCGGCGACGCTGGCCGGCGTACCTGGGCTCCCGGTCGTGCTCACAGCACCTCCATGTGCTTCAGAATGGCGTCGGCGACGGCGTCGGCGGACTGCGGGTTCTGCCCGGTAACCAGGTTCCGGTCGACGACCACGTGCGAGGTCCAGGCCGCCGGGGAGTCGTCGAAGATGGCACCGGCGTTCTTCAGCGCGCCCTCCAGATACCAGCGCAGGCCCAGTTTCCCGACCCTGGTCTGGTCCTCCTCCTCGTCGGTGAATGAGGTCATCCGGTACCCGTCGAACAGCCACTGGCCATCGGGCCTGGCCGGAGCCGACAGCAGGAAAGCCGGACCGTGGCACAGAGAGCCGATGGTCGCGTTTTTCTCCTGCAGCAGGCGGAGGACACGGGCGACATCCGGGCTATCGGCCAGGTCCACCATGGGGCCGTGGCCTCCGGGCACGAAGACGGCGTCGAAGGACCGGATCTCGTCGTCGGACATGTCCGCCAGGCTGGCGGGGCTGGCAAAGCCACCGATGGCGTCGAGGCGGGCGGCTACGTCGTCGGAGTGCGCTTGCGCGTCGCGCATCAGCTCATCGATGGCGGCGCGGACCTGCTCCGGGGTCAGTGGCGCACCAAGGCCGTCATCGATCAGGACCTCGCCGAAGTCGCGGTCCTCCCGCCAGGCGATCCGCGCGGCCTGGCTGACCTGATCCCTGGCCTGCTGCGGCGGTACTCCGGCGTCACGGAGGGCCAGGAAGACCCGTCGCGCTGCGGCCATCCCGAGCTCGGTGAGATGGTGCAGGGTCAACCGGATGTCGTCGACGTCCGGCATGAACGTGCGGGTGACCGAGGCGAGGAAGTCCTCGTCCTCATCGGGATAGTGGGAAGATCAGCTCCAGGCCGTAGGAGTCCGGGTAGGGCGGCCGCCCGTCTGGTGTCGCCACGGTGACCTCGACGCCTGCGGCGGTGAACCGCTCGTAGGGAATGATGGCTTCCTCGGCGAAGAAGCCGGTTTCGTGCTGGGCGCCGTCGGCGAGGGTGATCTCGCGGGCGCTGGATACCAGCATGAGCAGTCGCGGCATGGGATGACTCCGTTCAGCCGGGATACGCGCGCCGGTGGCGGCGGGCTCCTGACAGCGCGGCAGGAATGATGAGCTGATGACCGGGGCGGCCGCCGCCCGGGCAGGGCGGCACATCAGGATTTGCGGAATCCGCCCGCACGAGTCGCACCAGCGTCCCCTCCTGCGTGATTGCGGGGGTTAATTACGCTGACGTTAACGGCGGTCCGGGGTGCCCCGGCGAAGTGCAGCAGGAATCCGAGGTTCTCTGACCGGATCGGGCTAACGCGTCCGGACGGGCCGTGATGCCCGGTCTGCTCGCCCGCTCCCCGGCGGGCCGCCCTCCGGCCAGCGGCGAAAACCGGGGTCAGCCGAGGGTGAAGGGGTCGCGGGTGCCGCCGGTGAGCTCGACCCAGATCGCCTTTTCTTCCAGGTACTCGTCGATGGCGTGGATGCCGTTCTCCCGGCCCAGCCCGGATTGCTTGAACCCGCCAAAGGGCACGGACGGAGCGACGACGCGGTAGGCGTTGATCCACACGCTTCCCGCCCTGATGCGGCCGGCCACCCGGTGGGCGCGGTGCACATCCTTGGTCCATACCGCTCCGGCCAGGCCGTAGGGCGTGTCATTGGCGAGCTTGACCGCCTCGTCCTCGTCGGTGAAGGTCAGCGCGGCCAGCACCGGGCCGAAGACCTCCTCCTTGAAGACCGTGGACTCAGGTGTGATGCCGGTGAGCACCGTCGGCTTGACGAACAAGCCGCCGAGCCCGCTGTCGGCGGCCCCCCCGTAAGCGACGGTGGCCCCTTCTTCCCTGGCCTTATCCAGGTAGCCCAGGACCTTCTGGTACTGCGGCGCGTTCGCGACCGGGCCCATCTCGGTGTCCGCGCCGTTCGGGTCGCCCAGCTTGATCCTCGCGGCGCGCTCGGCGACCAGCCGGATGAGCTCGTCGTGCACGTCGGCGTGCACGATGAGCCGCGACCCGGCCATGCAGGTCTGCCCGGTGGCGGCGAACACGCCCGCCACGATCCCGTTGGCCGCGGCGGCGAGGTCGGCGTCGGCGAAGACGACCTGGGGTGACTTGCCGCCGAGTTCCAGTGTCACCTTGTTGATGTTCTCGGCCGCCGCCTTGGCCACGGCGCGGCCGGTCGCCGTCGATCCGGTGAACGCGACCTTGTCGACTCCGGGGTGCGAGGCGAGCGCGGCCCCGGTCTCGCGGGACAGGCCGGTGACGACGTTGACCACACCGGGCGGGAAGCCGGCCTGCTCGATGAGCTCGGCGAATCCGAGGGTCGAGACGGGTGAGTGCTCCGAGGGCTTGATCACCAGCGTGCAGCCCGCCGCCAGGGCCGGCGCGACCTTCCAGGTCATCAGCAGCAGCGGGGAGTTCCACGGGGTGATCGCCGCGACCACCCCGACCGGCTCGCGCCTGGTGTAGACGAGGTAGTTGGGATTGGGAGAAGGAATCTGCCGTCCTTCGATCTTGTCGGCCAGGCCAGCGAAGTACTGGTACCACCCGCCCAGCCCGTTGAGCTGCCCGATCATTTCCCGGTAAAGCTTGCCGGAGTCGCTGACCTCCAGGCGGGCCAGCCGGTCGGCGTTCTCCGTGACGAGGTCGGCCAGCCGGCGCAGCAGCGCCGCCCGGGCGAACCCGGTCATCGAGCCCCACTCGCCGTCCAGGGCCGCGCGGGCGGCGGCCACCGCGGCGTCCACGTCAGCCGGCCCGCCGTCGGGCACCACGGCCCAGGCCCGGCCGGTATAGGGGTTCTGCGATTCGAATGTCGCCCCGGACTCTGCGTCGACCGCCTTGCCGCCGATCAACATGCGGAAGTGCTCGAGCTCGCCTGCCATGCTGCGTCCTCCTCGACCTAGTCTTCTTCCAGACATCTAGACGATGGGCTCCGGCGCGCTGTCCGCCTGCCGCAGCCAGATAACCGCGCAGTGCCAGCAGCCAGCCGGCTAGCCCGGCACCCGGCCGGTCGCCAGTTCCATACGCAGCGGCACCACGTCGCGCTGGCTGTCGGCGTAGGAGCGGGGCGTCACCCCGAAGTAGCGCTTGAACTCGTTGACGAAGTGCGACAGGCTCGAGTACCACACGGTGCGAGCGATCGCGCTGACGTTCATCTCACCTTCCACGAGCAGCTCCCGCGCGCGCTCCATCCGGACGCCTTTAATGAACTGGTAGGGCGACATGCCGGTGATGTCGCGGAACAGGTGGGCGAACGCCGACGGGCTGAGACACACCAGGTCGGCTAGATCAGCGACCGCCAGCTGGTCGGCCAGATGGCCGCGGATATAGCCGATGGTCCTGGTAACCGGGTCGTTGTGGTGCTCCAGAGCGGCCGCGTCGAGCAGAAGCCGCCACTGCTCGGCCTGCAGGACCCGGTAGACGATCTCGGACAGGTACATAGGCGCCAGGAATCGCCGGTCCGGACCGACCGTAGCGGCCCTCAGGAACCGCAGGATCGCTCCGGCCGTGTTCGCGTCCAGCGGGGTCACGCGAGCTGGAACTGCCCGCCTGCCGAGCGTCGACCGGCTCGCCGGGTGGCGGAACGTCGTGGTCCTGTGCTCCCGCAGGTCCGCGGAAACCCGGCGGACGATCGCCGGGTCTATCTGCAGGACGAACGACAGGAATGGCTTCTCGACGGTCGCCTCCAGGATTTCCGCCTCGAAGCGCATGCCGCGGCTCAGCACCAGGTAGTTGAAGGGGTCGTAGCAGTAGGTGGAGCCGTCGATGGTCACTGACTCACGTCCCTGGGCCACCACGCACAGCGACAGGGCGTGAACCTCGCTCCACTGACGGACCAGCGGGGCCTCGAACCGGTACATCGTCAGGCCAGGCCAGTCGGTTTTGTTCAGGCCGATCTTGCAGGCCAGGGAGTTCAGCTCCGCGATGAGGTCACCGGCACGCAGCCGCTCCTCGGTGGCCAGCCCCGCCAGGGCCGTCCTGTCGTCAGCGTTCACTCGGCGTCCTCCCCTCTCTATGTACCCCAGCGGCGGCCCGGCCGCCACCCCCCGTCCTGGATCGTCCGGGCACGGTGACCGGCGGAAGGGCGCGATTACCCGCGTCATCTACGGCCTCACCCGGATCACCGATACCTGATTGGAGCGCCATTCTGCGGGCATGTGCGGACGGTGAACCCTCGCAGCGTAGGCGTCGAAGAAGAGTTCCTGTTGGTGGAGCCGATGACCGGGCGGCCCACCGCAATGGCTGGGACCGTGATGAAGGCCGCCCGGGAAGCCGGCGGCCCCGGTGACGACGCCGCGCCGCCGCTGGAAGCCGAGCTCCAGCAGGAGCAGGTGGAGACCGCATCGCCGCCGTCCCGGTCACTGACAGACCTGCACCGCGAGCTGCGCCGCTGCCGCGCCTCGGCCTCGGCCGCGGCCCGTGAGGCGGGCGCCCAGCTGGCCGCGCTGGGAACCTCACCGGTCCTGGTTGAACCCAGCACGTTCGGCACTGATCGTTACCAGAAGATGACGGAAGCCTACGGGCTGACCGCGCATGAGCAGCTGACCTGCGGCTGTCACGTGCACGTCGGGATTTCCTCGGCCGACGAGGGAGTCGCGGTGCTGGACCGGATCGGGCCGTGGCTGGCGCCGCTGCTGGCGCTGAGCGCGAACTCGCCGTTCTGGCACGGCCAGGACAGCTCCTATGCCAGCTACCGTTACCAGGCCTGGGGCCGGTGGCCGAGTTCCGGGCCGACCGCGCCGTTCGGGACCGCGGAGGCCTACCACCGGAGCCTGCAGGAGATGGTGGAGACCGGCGCGCTGCTGGACACCGGCATGGTCTACTTCGACGCGCGGCTGTCCGAGCACTACCCGACCATCGAGATCCGGATCGCCGACGTGTGCCTGCGGGCCGAGGACGCCGTGCTCATCGCCGCCCTGGCCCGCGCGCTGGTGGAGACCGAGGCCCGGGCCGACCGGACCGGGCAGGCCGCCCCGCAGATTCGGGCCGAGGTGCTGCGGCTGGCGGCCTGGCGGGCCAGCCGGTCCGGCCTGGACGACACCCTGGTCAGCCCGGTCACGAGCCGGCCGGAACCGGCCCAGGCGGTGGTACGGCTGTTTGTGGACCACGTCCAGGACGCCCTGGCCGATGCCGGCGACGAGGACACCGTGGCCGAACTGCTCGGCGCCGTGCTCACCCGGGGCAACGGCGCCGCCTTCCAGCGGTCCGCCTACGCCAGGTCCGGCCGTCTGGAAGACGTGGTGGCGGGCGCGGTGACCGCCACCGCGGACGGTTCGACCCGCTGAGTAAGTAAGTCCGGCACGCGGCGGCGTTTCTCCCGGGATAGCCCGATCGCCGTGGTTAGCATGACTGGCGATAGCAGGCTGACCAGGCGATTTTCGGGCGAGATTTGGACACCACGAGCAGGCGCACACGCGCGCCCGGCCTGGACGGAGTGCGGGCGCTGGCGGTACTGGCCGTCATGGGTTTCCACGAGGGTGCCTCGGAGCTGTCCGGAGGTTTCCTCGGCGTCGACGTCTTCTTCGTGCTCAGCGGGTTCCTGATCACCGACCTGCTGGTGCGCGGACACCGGCAGACCGGGCAGGCCGGGCTGAAGGCCTTCTGGCTCCGCCGGGCCCGGCGGCTGCTGCCGCCACTGGCCGTGATGCTGCTGGTGGTCACCGCAGCGGCCAGCCTGATCGAGCCGGCCCAGGAGTCCTCGCTGCGGCTGGCCCTGCTGGCCGCGGCCACCTACACCAGCAACTGGTTCCAGATCCTGCACCACGTCTCGTACTTCGCGGCGGCCGGGCCGCCGGCACCGCTGGACCACCTGTGGTCGCTGGCCATCGAGGAACAGTTCTACCTGATCTGGCCCGTGGTCATCTGGCTGCTGATGAAGAGGCCGAACGGCCGGGCTCTCTGCGCCCGCGCAGCCTGGCTCGGGGCCACGGCGTCGGCGGTCATCATGGCGGTGCAGTACTCGCCGGGCGGGGACCCGTCAGCGGTCTACTACGGCACCGACACGCACGCCTCCGCGCTGCTCATCGGGGCCGCGCTCGCGCTGGCCCGGCCGCTGCCGGCAATCGCCGCCACCCCGGCCGTCCCCGGGCGGCGGCTGGACATCGCCGGGGTCATCGGGCTGGCCTTCCTGGCCTGGGCCACCGGGCACTTCAGCGGCAGCGACCCGGCCGTCTACCCGGCCGGGCTCATCCTGGCCGCGCTGAGCGCGGCCGCGCTGATCGCGGCGGCAGCCGGGCATGGCGTCATCGCGGCCATCACGAGCTGGCGGCCGCTGCGCTGGATCGGCGTCCGCTCCTACGGCATCTACCTGTGGCACTGGCCGGTGATCGCGCTCACCGCCGCGCTTACCCGCGCGGCCAGCCCGGCGCCGTGGCTGTGGGTGGTGGAGACCGGCGTCACCATCACCCTGGCCGCGGC
>JBAPYC010000893.1:0-2897 GCA_049284535.1 Streptosporangiaceae bacterium | reverse complement strand
CGCTCTTGGCGACCTGGGCGATAGCAATGTCCCCGGGGTTGCTGTCGACGACGATCCCGACAGTCTTGTAGCCCTTGGATTTCGCGTAGCTCCCGGTGCCGGGCAGTGCCGCGAGGACGCTCGGGTTGATCGCGTAGGTGTTGGCTGCCGTGGTGTCGGTACCGGGATTGGCCTGCGACACCACGTCCGGCTTGGTCCCGTTCAGGGTGGAGTGCACGGAGTCGCTTCCGACGTTCAGGCCCCCCTGCAGGACCACGCTGACCGATTTGTTGTTCAGGAAGCTCTGCGCGCACTGCTGAGCTTGAGCTTCCGAGGACTGGACCGTGCACAGGCTCAGCTTCAGCGGATGGCCGCCAATGCCGCCCTGCGCGGCGTTGATGTAGGCGAATGCGGCCTGCACGGCCGCCGACGCCTCGGGGTCGGAGACCTGGCCGCCTTGCTGGTTGATCATGCCGATGGTGATCGGCGTCGCGGAAGGCGGAGCTGCGCCGGACTTGCCTCCGCTGAACTGGGTGCCGATCGTGGTGCTGATGGTGGTCGGAGCCGAGCTAGAGTCCGAAGCGGAACTGGAGCTAGACGAAGATGCACCGGAACTGGAGGCGGACACACCGCATCCGGTGAGGGCAACAGCGAGCGCTGCGGCTGCTCCGAGCGTGGCAGTAGCCAAGGGTCTCTTCATATTTCTTCACCTCTGGGTTTGAGTACTTGATTTCTGGTCGGATGGGGTATGTGTTTCAGCTGAGTAGAGCTGAGCACCGCTGAAGGGCTCGGGACGGAGCTGGCGCGTGCGGCGTCACTCGGGACATCACCCCGCTGGTCATGCGATGACCAGCGGCGGAGGGTCTGGTGGGCGATACGCAGCCCGGTTTGGACGCGGTCGGGTGTGCCGTCCCAGACAGGGTCCTCGTGTTCGACGGAGAGGACGCCGTCGAAGCCGCCCTCGTAGAGGGAGTCGACTACGCCCGCCCAGTCCACCTGCCCGCGGCCGGGCACACGGTAACGCCACCAGCCGACATCCCAGGGATCAGGGCGGGTCACGGCCCTGCCCGGCCAGCCGAACTGGTGCCGTTTCTCCGGGAACAGCTCGATGTCCTTCGCCTGGGCGTGCGGGATCCGGTCGACGTAAGGCTTCAGCGCGACGACCGGGTCAATCCCGATCCACAGCAGGTGGGAGGGATCGAAGTTGAGGTAAAGCCCGAGCTCGAACATCCACTCCCACAGCTCAGGGCTATAGGCAAGGTTGCCGGGGTAGCCGTCCGGGTGCCAGCCCTCCATAACGCAGTTCTCGATGATGAGCTTGACGCCGCGTTCCCCGGCATGGTCGACCAGCGGGACGAACGCCGTCTCGGCGTCACGCAGGTTCTCCGCCACAGTACGGCCGGGATGGCGGCCGACGAACGTGCCTATCATCGGGACGCCGAGCGCGGCCGCGGCGTCGATGCAGGCATGCAGGTGGGAGTGAATCTGCTCCCGTTCGGCCTGGTCCGGGTGCAGGTTGTTGTCGTAGAACGCCAGTGAGGAGATCGCCAGGCCGTGGCTGGTGAACAATGCGCGGATGCGCTCGGCGTCGCCGCCGGTGAGCCCGCCGTCCGGCCCGGGCATCGGCAGATGCGAGGCCGTGAACGGCCGGTTGCCCAGCGCTGGCCACGCAGCGACCTCAAGAGCCTCGAAGCCGGCTTTGGCGGCCCACGGGACGATCTGCTCAAGGGACCGCTCGGGCATGCACGCGGTCAGGAAACCAAGCTTCATGCTGGCACCTCCACCCAGCTGTTCTCATGCGCGGACTGCAGGACGGCCTGGGTCAGCCGCGCCGCGCGCAGCCCGTCGGCGAATGTGGGCAGGCCATCGGGCGCTTCGCCGGTCAGCGCGGCGTAGGTGTCGGCGACGAAGGCGTCGAAGCAGTCTTGGTAGCCCTGCGGGTGCCCGGCAGGCAGGACGGAGTAGCGGGCAGCCGCCGGGGAGTCGTGGGCACCGCGCGGCAGCTGCAGGACGGCGGCTCGTGTCCCCGCCCATAGGCTTTCGGGGTTCTCCTGGTCGAAGCTGAGGCTTTGCGTGGCCCCGTCCAGGGAGAACCACAACCGGTTCTTCCTTCCCGGGCTGACCTGGCTGACGGTCACGCAGCCCGCAGCGCCCTGGTCGGTCTGGAACGAGACGACGGCGGCGTCCTCGGTGCGCACCTGCCGGCCCCCGCGCACAGGAACCGCGATCAGCGTCTGGGCGGCGAGGCGGACGATACGGTGGCCGCTGACGAATTCCACCAGGTCGCACCAGTGCACGCCGATGTCGGCGAACGCCCGCGACGGGCCGCCCGCCTGAGGATCGACCCGCCAGTCGTCATCGGTCTCCTCGGCCAGCCAGTCCTGCAGGTAGGAGCCGTGAAGCAAACGCAGCGGGCCCGTTGATCCGTCAGTGACCCGCGCCCGCGCCTCTCGTACGGCTGGGTAGAAGCGGTAGACGAACGGGACCGTGGCCGTCACCCCAGCCGCAGCCGCGAGCTCCGCCAGCTCCAGTGCTTCTTCTGCGGTGACCGACAGCGGCTTCTCGCAGACCACGTGCTTGCCGGCGCGGATTGCCGCCCGAACCACGGGGGCATGGAGAAGGTTAGGTGTGCAGACGTGCACCACGTCGACGTCTGGCGCCCCAATCAGCGCCTCTACCGTCTCCGTCGGTGTTTCCGGCGCGAACCGCTCGACGGCAGCCCGTGACGATTCAGCTGTCGAGCCCACGACACGGGAGATGACTCCGCCGCTGCGGCGAATGGCCCGCGCGTGCACGGTGCCCATGAAGCCGACACCGACGATCCCGGCCCGAATGCGATCAGTCACTTGTCCTTCCCCTCGGCATGCGCGGCGCTGCGCGCCTCGAGCGAATGCGGGAGGGCGGCCTGGCGGCGGAAC
>JBAPYC010000892.1:0-2010 GCA_049284535.1 Streptosporangiaceae bacterium | reverse complement strand
GGCCGAGCCTGGGGTCGCCGCACCGGCCGCAGCCGCGTCGCGGGCCTCGGCCGCGTCGCCGGCTCCGGCGTTGGCGGCCGCGTCTGTGGCTGAGCGCGGAGATGTGCAGGCCGACGTGCTGGTGCTCGGGGCCGGGCCGGGCGGGTACACGGCCGCGTTCCGCGCGGCCGACCTGGGCCAGCAGGTGGTGCTGGTGGACCGGGAGCCGGCGCTGGGCGGGGTCTGCCTTAACGTGGGCTGCATCCCGTCCAAGGCCCTGCTGCACGCGGCCCGGGTGATCGCCGAGACCAAGGAGATGAGCGAGCACGGCCTGTCGTTCGGCCCGCCCGCCGTCGATCTGGACAAGCTGCGCGCCTGGAAGGACGGCGTGATCGGGCGGCTCACCGGCGGCCTGGCCGGGCTGGCCAAGCAGCGCAAGGTCACCACCATCCGCGGCTACGGCCGGTTCACCTCGCCGCACCAGGTCCGGGTCGAGCTGGCCGAGGGCGGGACCACCACCGTGGACTTCGGCCAGGCCATCATCGCGGCGGGTTCCGAGCCGCTGACGCTGCCGTTCATCCCGGACGACCCGCGGATCATCGACTCGACCGGGGCCCTGGCCCTGGAGGAGATACCGCCGCGGCTGCTGGTGCTGGGCGGCGGGATCATCGGCCTGGAGATGGCATGCGTCTACCACGAGCTGGGCGCGAAGGTCACCGTGGTGGAGCTGATGGACCAGCTCATCCCCGGCGCCGACAAGGACCTGGTCAGCCCGCTGGCCAAGCGGATCACCCGGCAGTACGAGAACATCTTCTTGCGGACGAGGGTCATCGCGGTCGAGGCCCGGCCCGAGGGGCTGGTCGTGTCGTTTGAGGGCGGCAAGGCGCCGGCCACGGACACCTTCGACCGGATCCTGGTCGCGGTCGGCCGCCGCCCGAACGGTCAGCTGATCGGGGCCGAGCAGGCCGGGGTAACGGTGGACGACCGCGGCTTCATCACCGTGACCAAGCAGATGCGGACCAGCGTGCCGCACATCTTCGCCATCGGCGACGTGGTGGGCCAGCCCATGCTGGCGCACAAGGCCATGCACGAGGGCAAGGTCGCAGCCGAGGTAGCCGCGGGCAAGAACAGCTACTTCGACGTCCGGACGATCCCGTCGGTGGCCTACACCGACCCCGAGGTGGCCTGGGCCGGGGTCACCGAGAACGAGGCCCGGGCCGCCGGGGTGAAGTACGGCAAGGGCGTCTTCCCCTGGGCGGCCAGCGGCCGGTCGCTGTCCCTGGGCCGTTCGGAGGGGATGACGAAGCTGCTATTCGACGAGTCCACCGGCCGGGTTATCGGCTGCGGCATCGTCGGGCCGTCCGCGGGCGACCTGATCGCCGAGACAGCGCTGGCCATCGAGATGGGCGCCGACGCGGCCGACATCGGGCTGACCGTCCACCCCCACCCGACCCTGTCCGAGACCGTAGGGCTGGCCGCCGAGGCGTTCGAGGGCACCATCACCGATCTGTACCTGCCGAAGCGGTCGTGATCACCTGCTTTGTGGGCAGGGGGTCAGGAGGTTCGAGTCCCCGAAGCTCCACCAGGAGGTCTTCACGTTTTAGTGGGGCCTATTTTCACGTTTGGGTCACACATTTTGTCCTTCCCGATGCCAGCAGAGCTCACCGGCATCGACCCGCCCTTCTAGACAGGACCCACACTGCGTCCGATCCTTGCGCAGCGTGCTGCCGAATTGGCCTTAAGAAGTTAGATCAAGACGGCGCCGCTGCGCGGCGCCGGGTCCGGCGCTCCCCGCGCCGGGCTCTGGCCTTGTGGAGGCCCGCCCGGCGCGCCCGCGCCGTCCCGTTCGTGCAGTTCCGTTGGTCAGGCTGGCTCACCCATCAAGCTGTCTAGTACTGCGCATTGCCGTCTTTACCGGCTCCGAATTGTCCAGCTCCCCCCGTCGCCTCCAGGTGCCTGGTGGCGTCGCTGCGCGATTGGCTTCGCCGAGCCTGGACCCAGCGCACGTTCGCACGACCGGGCAGCTCTTGG
>JBAPYC010000891.1:0-1869 GCA_049284535.1 Streptosporangiaceae bacterium | reverse complement strand
GGGCAGGGACGTGCCAGGCCCCGCATACCACGGCGATCCGCGCGAAGCCGTCCCTGACCGCCTGCCGCAGGACCTTGCGCATGTGGGCCTCGCGGATCCGGTCACTCTGGCCGTCGAAGTCCCCGGCCTCGCGCAGGATGTCCATGGCCTCGGCCATGGCGTCGAACACGGCAGGCCCGGGGACGTGTTCCACCGCGTCCTCCCACCAGCGTTCCGGGTCGTCGTACCCAGCCGCGGCCGCGAGCTCGGCTACCGGGTCGATGCGTACCCGCGGCCGGCGGCCTTCGGTCATGGCGAGCTGATGCGCGGCCGGCAGGTCACAGAACCGGACCGGTACCCCGGCCTCCAGCGCATATCTGATGGCCTGCCACTCCGGGGAGAACACCGCGAACGGCCAGAACGCGGCGGTCTTCGGCTCACCGGGCACGTATCCGAGCAGCGCCACCGGCGGCTGCATCTGCTCGTCGGCGGCCAGCCCGACCAGGCTGTCGGCCTCCGGTGGCCCTTCGATCAGCACCACGTCCGGGTGCTGGCGCTCCAGCGCGGCCCGTAGCGAGCGAGCCGAGCCGGGCCCGTGGTGGCGGACCCCGTAGACCCGGGTGTCACCGCTCACCCGGCGACCTCGCGGCAGGCCCGGTAAAAATCACCCCAGCTGTCCCGCTCGCGGACCACGGTCTCCAGGTACTCCTGCCACACAACCCGGTCCGAGCCCGGGTCCTGCACCACCGCGCCGGTGATACCGCCGGCCACGTCGGCCGGGCGCAGCACGCCGTCGCCGAAGTGGGTGGCCAGGGCCAGCCCACTGGTCACGACCGAAATGGCCTCGGCGGTGGATAGCGTCCCGCTCGGCGACTTGACCTTGGCGCGGCCGTCCTCGGTGACGCCCTGGCGCAGCTCGCGGAACACCGTGACCACCCGCCGGACTTCCTCGCCCGCCGGGCCGTCCGCCGCGGTGCCTGGCAGCCCGATGGAGCGGCCCAGCTGCGCCACCCGCCGGGTGACGATGTCGATCTCCTGCTCGGCCGAGGCGGGCACCGGGAGCACTACGGTGTTGAACCGGCGGCGCAGCGCGCTGGACAGCTCGTTCACGCCGCGGTCCCGGTCGTTGGCGGTGGCGATGACGTTGAAACCGCTGACCGCCTGCAGCTCGGTGCCGAGCTCGGGGATCGGCAGGGTCTTCTCCGACAGCAGCGTGATCAGGGCGTCCTGCACCTCCGACGGCATCCGGGTCAGCTCCTCGACCCGGGCGATCTGGCCGCCGGCCATGGCGCGCATGACCGGGCCCGGCACCAGCGCGGCCCGCGACGGGCCCTCGGCTATCAGCCGGGCGTAGTTCCAGCCGTACCGGACCGCCTCCTCGGCGGTCCCGGCCGTGCCCTGCACCATCAGGGTGGAGTCGCCGGAGATGGCCGCGGTCAGGTGCTCGGACAGCCACGTCTTGGCGGTGCCGGGCACGCCGAGCAGGAGCAGCGCCCGGTCGGTAGCGAGGGTAGCCACTGCCACCTCGATAAGGCGGCGCGAGCCGACGTACTTCGGGATGATCTCGGTGCCGTCGGCCGCGGTGCCGCCAAGGAGATAGGTGGTCACCGCCCAGGGCGACAGCCGCCAGCCCGGTGGCCGCGGCCGGTCGTCGCCGGCGGCCAGCGCAGCCAGCTCGGCCTGGTGCTCCTGCTCCGCGTGCGGCCGCAGTACCGCGTCCAGCGCGGCTGCCCCGTCGTCAGCCAGCATCGTCATCATCCAGCTCCTTCAGCATCTGGTAGCGGAATCGCAGCACCCCGATCGCCCCGTACACGGCCGGAGGCGCGCCGGGCTCGGGGTCGGGCAGCTGGCCGGGTGCGCCGAGCTCTGGGTCGGCCCGGCGGGCCAGCT
>JBAPYC010000890.1:0-3155 GCA_049284535.1 Streptosporangiaceae bacterium | reverse complement strand
GGTCTACCGTGACCTGTGGGCCGCACTCAAGCGGACCTGGCGCGAACCCGAGCTGGCCACCGCCTGCCGCGATCTGGCCGTCCCGGTCCTGATCATCGACGGCGAGCAGGACCTGCGACCGCGCTGGGCGGTGGACTCACTCGAGCGGGCGCTGCCGGACGTGACCCGGGTGACGCTGCCGGCCGGGCACGTGCCCTGGCTCGAGGTGCCCGGGGAATTCGCCGCCGCGGTCCGGGATTTCGCCGCCGGGTAAGTTCACCCCGGGGAAACACCGCTGCCATATGGTGCACACATGCGCTTGACCGAACACGAGCGGGAACGGCTGCTCATCACCCTGGCCGCCGACGTCGCCGAACGCCGCCGGGCCCGCGGGCTCAAGCTCAACTACCCCGAGGCCGTCGCCATCTTGACCTCGTTTGTGCTCGAAGGAGCGCGCGACGGCCGGACCGTGGCCGAGCTGATGTCGTCGGGCCGGGAGGTCCTGCGCCGCGACGACGTGCTGCCTGGCGTGCCCGAGATGCTGGACTCCGTCCAGGTCGAGGCGACGTTCCCGGACGGCACCAAGCTGGTCACCCTGCACAGTCCTGTCCGCGGGCCCATCGGCGGGCCGATCGGCGCAGCCGATCCGCGAGCAGACGCCGTGATCCCGGGCGAGATCCTCACCCCGGACGGGACCATCGAGCTGGCACCGGGCCGGGCCCGGGTCACGCTGACCGTGGAGAACGCCGGAGACCGGCCCATCCAGGTCGGCTCGCACTACCACTTCGCCGCGGCCAACCCGGCGCTGTCCTTCGACCGCGCCGCCGCCCGCGGCTACCGGCTGGACATCCCGGCCGGGACCTCGGTGCGGTTCGAGCCGGGCGTCTCCCGTGAGGTGTCGCTGGTGGCGCTGGCCGGGCGGCGGGTCGTGCCCGGCCTGCGGCCCGAGTCGGCGGGAGCGCTCGATGACTGAGGTATCCCGGGCCCGGTATGCGGCCCTGTACGGGCCGACGACCGGGGACCGGGTCCGGCTCGCCGACACGAACCTGCTGATCGAAGTGACCGAGGACCGCTGCGGCGGGCCCGGGCCGCTGGCCGGGGAAGAGGCCATCTTCGGCGGCGGCAAGGTCATCCGCGAGTCCATGGGGCAGTCCGTGGCCACGCGCGCGGAGGGAACCCCCGACCTGGTCATCACCGGGGCAGTGGTGCTGGACCACTGGGGCGTGATCAAGGCCGACGTGGGGGTGCGCGACGGCCGGATCGTGGCGCTGGGCAAGGCCGGCAACCCGGACACCATGGACGGGGTCACGCCGGAGCTGGTCATCGGGCCGTCCACCGAGGTGCTGGCCGGCAACGGGATGATTCTCACCGCGGGTGGCATCGATAGCCACGTGCACCTGATCGCCCCGCAGCAGATCCCGGTGGCGCTGGCGGCCGGCATCACCACGCTCATCGGCGGCGGCACCGGCCCGGCCGAGGGCACCAAGGCGACCACGGTCACCCCCGGCGCGTTCTGGCTGGACATGATGCTGGCCTCTACCACCGAGTGGCCGGTCAACATGGTGCTGCTGGGCAAGGGCAACACGGTCAGCGCCGAGGGCCTGTGGGAGCAGCTGCGGGCCGGGGCCTCGGGGTTCAAGCTGCACGAGGACTGGGGCACCACCCCGGCCGCGATCGACGCCTGCCTGACCGTGGCCCAGGCGGCCGGGGTGCAGGTGGCCATCCACACCGACACCCTGAACGAGGCCGGCTACCTGGAATCGACGCTGGCGGCGATCGGCGGCAGGCCCATCCACACGTACCACACCGAGGGGGCCGGCGGCGGGCACGCGCCGGACATCATCAAGGTGGCGGCGCACCCCAACGTGCTGCCCTCCTCGACCAACCCGACCCGGCCGTACACCCGGAACACCCTCGACGAGCATCTCGACATGCTGATGGTCTGCCATCACCTGAACGCGTCGATCCCCGAGGACCTGGCCTTCGCCGAGTCGCGCATCCGGCCGTCCACCATGGCGGCCGAGGACGTGCTGCACGATCTGGGCGCGATCTCGATGATCGGGTCCGACTCCCAGGCCATGGGGCGGATCGGCGAGACCATCATCCGGACCTGGCAGACCGCGCACGTGATGAAGGAGCGCCGCGGCGCGCTGCCCGGGGACGGCGGGGCTGACAATGGGGCGGACAACGTGCGGGCCCGCCGGTACGTGGCCAAGTACACCATCGGCCCGGCGGTGACCCACGGGCTGGACGGCGAGGTCGGTTCGGTCGAGCCGGGCAAGCTGGCCGACCTGGTGCTGTGGGAGCCGGCCTTCTTCGGTGTGCGGCCGCACGCCGTGCTGAAGGCGGGCGTGATCGCCTGGGCCAACATGGGCGACGCGAACGCGTCCATCCCGACCCCGCAGCCGCAGTTCCCGCGGCCGATGTTCGGCGGTTTCGGGGCCATGCCGGCCCGGCTCGGGCTGCACTTCGTGTCGCCCGTCGCGCTCGAGGCGGGCCTGGGCGAGCGCTGGAACAGCGAGCGCCGCCTGGTGCCGACCCGGGACGTCTCAGGCCTGTCCAAGGCCAGCCTGCCGCAGAACGACGCGGTGCCCTCCATCGAAGTGGATAGCGAGACGTTCGCGGTCCGGGTCGACGGCGAGCCGATCGAGCCGCAGCCCGCCGTCGAGCTGCCGATGGCCCAGCGATACTTCCTCTTCTGAGCCATGAACACGCTGCCGTGAACACGCTGCTGCTGCTCCTGCTCGACTCCCGGGCCCCGGCCGGGGCGCACCACCACTCCGGCAGCATGGAGGCCGCGATCGGCACCGGCCTGGTCACCGGGCTGGCCGACGTGGAGGACTTTTGTCATGTCCGGCTAGCCACGTCCGCGCGGGTATCGGCGGGGTTCGCCGCCGCCGCGTGTCACCTGGCCACCCAGACGGCCGAACGGGCTGCGATATCCGCCTCCCTGCAGAGGCAATGGGCCGACCTGGACAGCGAATTCGAGGCGCGGACGCCCTCGCAGGCGATGCGGGCCGCTTCGCGGCAGCTTGGCCGCGGGTTGTGGCGGCTGCTCCGTTCGGTCCTCCCGGAGGCGGATCTGGCGGCGTGGTGGCGGCAGTGCGCGGCGCCCGGCCCGCACCAGCCTCTGGTCCTGGGGGCCGGGGTCGCCCTGGCCGGCGGCGCCCCGGAGC
>JBAPYC010000889.1:0-1890 GCA_049284535.1 Streptosporangiaceae bacterium | reverse complement strand
ATCCGCGGTTTTTGTCCACGCTGGACCGGATCACCTCCGAGCTCAACTCCGACAGCCTGGTCTACCGGTATACGCTCACCGGCCACGACGGCATCGACGACGGGGAAGGCACGTTCAACCTGTGCTCGTTCTGGTACGTGGAGGCCCTCACCCGGGCCGGCCGGGTGCGGGAAGCCCGGATGGTCTTCGAGAAGATGCTCACCTACGCCAACCACCTCGGCTTGTACGCCGAGCAGATCGGCACCTCCGGCGAGGCCCTCGGCAACTTCCCCCAGGCCTTCACCCACCTGGCCCTGATCAGCGCCGCGGTCAACCTGGACCGCGCCCTGGACCGCTGAGCCGTCTGCCGGGCGCGCATCCGTTGCCCCGCGGCCGCGGACACCGCAAGCGAGCATTGATGCCGAACGGGGGGGCGCGTGTCATCCCAGAGGCCTTTAGTTCCGCCGGCCGGCTACGCCGCGAACATCGCCTGTACCTCGGGCAGCGACCGCACCACCGTGGTGCCCACGGCGGGCGCCTTCCCGTCGGGCTCGCCCCGCACGATCTGCGCCGCGGCGATGCCCACGGCCACGGCGCCCGCGCAGTAGCGAGCCTGGTCGTCCACGAACACAGCGGCCTCCGGCCGGGAGCCGAGCTGGTCGAGCGCGGGTGAAGATCCGCGCGTCCGGCTTGGCCGAACCGGCCTCACACGACAGCACCAGCACATCGGCGAGCACGTCCACACCCAGCTTGACCAGCAGCGGACGCGTGGTCTCACCGCAGTTGCTGACGATGGCGATCCTGATGCCGCGGGCCCGCAGCGCCTCCAGGAACCCGATGGCGTCGTCGTATAGCCGCCCGTTGGCCAGCAGCAGCTCACGGTCCCGGGCCACCATGGCCGCGACCAGGCGGGCGTCGGGCTGCTGGCCGCAGGTCCGCAGGATGTCCCCGAAGGCCTGGGTCTTGGTGATCCGCCCGTCGGTCAGCCACGGCTCGATCCGGTCATATTCGGCCTGCCAGGTCTGGACCGGCAGGCCCGCCATCGCGGCGGTCTCGCCTTGCTGTATCGAGAAGTCACACGTCAAGATCGTGTCGTAGGCATCGATGAGGCATGCTTCCAGCTGAGCTACGCGATCAGCGTATGAGTTCCCCTGGCGGGATACCACCGGGCCGCTGAACTCACCGGCTGGCCAGCCCCCGGACCAGGTCCGCGAGCCCGGCTGGCCAGATGTCCTCCGTGGTGGCGTCGATCTCCGCCGCCGTCCACCACCGGGCCGCCGCGATCCCGTCCGACTGGTGCATGGCCGCCACGTCCCCGAGCGCGCGGCGCGTCACCCGCACCCGCGCCGCGAAAAACACCTCATGCTGGCGGACCATCCGCCCGCCGTAATCCATGACGATGGTCTGCTCGAACACCTGCGGGCCCAGCGGCACGTCCGTCCAGCCGGTCTCCTCGGCCAGCTCGCGCCGTGCCCCGGTGGTGAAATCCTCCCCGGCGTCCAGGCCGCCACCCGGTGTCGACCAGTGCGTTCCGTTCGGCGGCGCGTCCTCGTACCAGAACAGCAGCACCCGGTCCTCCGGGTCGAGCACGATTACCCGCCCCGCCTCGCGCCGCGGCAGCGTTCCAGAGTCCGGCATGGCTGCATCGTAGAACGGCTCATGGCGCGGGCCCGCTGACGGTCACATCTGCCTTACCGTGATCCGTCATAGCGACATGAAGCTGACAATTTTCGCCGCCACCGGCGGCATCGGCCGGCTGGCGCTAGAGCAGGCGGTGGCGGCCGGGCACGACGTCACCGCGGTGGCCAGGAACCCACGCAACCTGCCGTCCGGGGCGGCGCACGTGGTCACCGCTGACCTGGCCGCCCCCGATCCCGCCGCGCTGCAGGCCGCGGTGGCCGGGACCGACGC
>JBAPYC010000888.1:0-1875 GCA_049284535.1 Streptosporangiaceae bacterium | reverse complement strand
CCCTGCCCCCGGCGGCCCGGGCCGGGCGGGTGGCGCTGCGCGCCGACGCCGGGTACTTCGCCGGGCAGCTGGCCCGCGCCGCCCACGAGAAAAAGATCGCGTTCGCGATCGGCGCCAAGCGGATCGCGCCGCTGTGGCGGCTGCTGGCCGGCATCGCCGGCGACGCCTGGCAGGACGCCATCGAGATGGACAATGCCCAGGTCGCGGTCGCTGACTACTGCCCGGACTGGTGGCCTGCGGATACCCGGCTGCTGATCCGCCGTGTCCTGCTGGACCCGGCCCAGGTATCCGCCGGCCCCAGGTCACGGCGCCGCCGGACGCTGCACCCGGACCAGCGCGCCCTGCCGTTCCCCGAGCTGGCGGCGCAGCCCGCCATCTGCGCCTACTCGTTCATCCTGACGAACCTGGACGTATCCAGCCCGGACAAGGCGGCCGCCGCCGAGCACTGGCACCGTCACCGCACCACGGTGGAAAACCTGTTCCGCGACAGCAAGCACGGCGCCGCCCTCCGGCACCTCCCCTCCGGATATCCCCAGGTCAACACCGCGTGGATGTGGGGCGCGCTGCTCGCCGCGACCATGGCCGCCTGGCTGCACCAGCTCACCGCCACGGCCCTCGGTGAGGACATCATCCACGGGCACGGCGTCCGCGGCGGCAAAGCCATGATCGCCACCCTGCGCTGGCGGCTGATCGCCGTCCCCGGCCGGCTGGTACGCCACGCCCGCCACCTGACCCTGCGGCTCCCGCCCGGCCACTACCTGCTTCCCGAGGTCCTCGCCCGGCTGCGGGAACTACCTGTCCCCGCCTGACCTGCGCCTCTGAGCCCCGGCTCCCCATCCCTGACCACGGCCCGCCAGCCCCGCCCGCAGAAAGGCCGCGCACACCGCGAACCCGGCGCCGGCACCCGGGCTGTCAGCATGCCCGCTACCACGAATCCCGGCGCACAAAGATCATTTACGGCGGCGGGATCAGCTCACCGCCCTTATTCGCGGAATCGGGTCAGAACACCGGCCACGCCGCACCGCTGAAGATCCGACCACGCTACTGCGCCGGTCAGCCCATGCCTTGGCCCGCCGATGATGTGGACCCTTCGAACCAACCGCTTCGCTTGATGGCCGCTGCCCGGATGCAGCGTCTCAGGCAAGATGAAAGAACAGCAGCACACCGATGAGGATCGTAGCGGCAGTACCGATAAGAGTCAGGATGAGCAGAATCTTCGAGGCGGCTCTGGTGTATGCGAACGTCAGCCCGCCAGAAATCACCAGCACGGACCCCATCAAAGTGTCATGCCAGTCCATCGCCATCGCGTCGCCCATTTCCTGCTCGCAAGCCGTGCGTCGTTGACCGACAGCGAGCTCGGAAATGTCAGATGCCGCCATATGTCACCCTCGGCTTCGCTGCACGTAAGGTGCTACCGGGGTCCAGAGCAGCCGAAACGATATCGATTCATCCACACGCGGGATGGACGGATACATCTTTCTGCTTTTACACTACGCCCACTCCGCCGCAGAGACAAGGACGCCTGTGGATCTGCCGCCGGGAATCCGGCCGGCGCATTCTCATGCCTAACGGTACGGGCAGCCCTCGGTGCGGCGGAAGCATCAGTGCGACGAGAACAGCCGCAACGAGCACCTCGCACGTGGCAGGCTCAGTTCCTTGTAATGCGGCTCGCGCCCGATGCTGCTCCCCGGCATTAATGCGAGGCCCTCCCGGCTCGCCCTGCCTGGCCCACCTTGGCCCCATCACCATTCCACGCCGCCGATACGAGCGGCAGGGCTGAATTGACGATCGTCGCAACCGTTAGCGAAACATAGGTTGGCGCATAAGTATACGAGCACGCGACGGCCGCTATTCCTGCATGAGTAAGACGTGGGC
>JBAPYC010000887.1:0-2740 GCA_049284535.1 Streptosporangiaceae bacterium | reverse complement strand
GGTCACGACGCACCGGGCCAGCTGGCCGCGTGCTGCGCCAGCGGCGATCTGGCTGGCGCGGTCGAGGCGGCCGAGCAGCTGGTGGGCCTGGGCCCGGGCCTGGTGCCGAGCGGCGACAGCATGGTCAGCGGCGTGCTCCTCGCGCTGCGGCTGCTGGGCGGGGCCATCTCCGGTGGCACCCGGGCGGTCTGGCTCGCGAACTGGCTCAGTGCCGCGGTGACCAGCGACGCTGGCCAGCGGACCACCACACTGGCTGCCTCGCTGCTGACCTGCGCGGCCCGTGGCCAGGCCGCGGCCGAGGTATCGGCCGTGCTGCTCGGGATGGCGGGTCAGGAACCACTCGAGCCGGCCGCGTCCCGGTTGCTCGCGGCGGTGCAAGGTGCCGACATGGCGTGGGGTCTGGTGGCCGGCTGCCGCGCGGCGCTGCTGCTGTCCGTATCCTGACCCTGTGATCGTTCCCCTTACCGGACAGCAGTACGACATCGAGGCCGGACCGTACCGGGCCACGGTGACCGAGCTCGGCGCGGGCCTGCGTGAGCTCGGCTACGAGGGCCAGCCGCTGATCGCAGGCTACGAACCCGACGAGCTGCCGCCCGCGGGTGCGGGTGCGCTGCTCACACCCTGGCCGAACCGGATCGACGGCGGCCGGTACGTTTTCGAGGGCACCGAGTACTACCTGGCCCTGACCGAGCCCGCCCACTCCAACGCGATCCACGGCCTGACCCGCTGGACGGCCTGGACCGTGATCCGGCACGACGCCAGCACCGTACGGCTGCGCAGCGCGCCGCACGGCTATCAGGGCTATCCGTTCAGCGTGGAGATCGAGGCCGAGTACCGGCTCGATCCCGGCAACGGGCTGCAGGTGACCATCACCGCAAGCAACCGGGGCAGTCACGCCGCACCGTACGGCACCGGCAGTCACCCCTACCTGAGCGTGCGCACACCATCGGTCGACGAGTGCGAGCTGACCTTGCCGGCGCAGTCCTGGCTGCCCATGGACGATCGCGGTATCCCGTCCGGCTCACCGAAACCGGTAGCGGGCACCGCCTACGATTTCCGGCAGCCGCGCAAGATCGGCGCCACGCAGCTGGATCACGCGCTCACCGGACTGAGCCGGGACGGCGACGGACGGGCCTGGGCACACCTGGGCGCTGAGCCCGGCGCGCAGGTAAGCCTGTGGGCCGGGACGGGCTACCACTGGCTGCAGGTGTTCACCGGCGACCCGCTCGGCCCGGACCGCCGCCGCAAGGCGCTGGCGATCGAGCCGATGACCTGCCCGCCGAACGCCTTCGCCAGCGGGGAGGACCTGCTGACCCTGCAACCCGGCCAGACCGTCACCCACGCCTGGGGCATTCAGGCCTCCGGCAGCGCCTGACCGGTGATCCGCTCCAGATCGGCAGCCGTGTCGATGTCGTCCGGGCTGCCGGTGTCGCCACATTCGACCAGCGTGACCAGTTCCGGCCGGGACCGCAGGAAGGCCCGGGCGCCCTGGTCGCCGGTGGCCAGCGCAATCACCTCGGGCCAGTATTCACGGGCCAGCAGGACGGGGTTGCGCGGCCGGCCCTGATACGCCGCCACGGCCACGCCGGCGCCGGCCCGGTAGGCCGCGATGAGGCGGGCGACCGTCTCCGGCCCGATCAGGGGCTGATCCGCCAGCGCGACCACCACCGCACCCACGTCCGGCGCTAGCGACGGCGCGGCGCTATCCCCAGGTTCGGCCGGCCGGGCGGACAGGGATTGCAGCGCGACACGCAGCGACGACCCCATGCCGGTCCGGAAGTGCTCGTTGTGCACTGTCTGTACTCCGGGAATGTCCACCGGGGCAGCGCCGGTGACCACGAGTACCGGGTTGGCGCCACCGGCCCGTAGCACGCTGACTCCACGCTCGGCGAGAGTCAGCCCGTTCAGCACGACCAGCGCTTTCGGCTGACCGAACCGGGAGCCTTCCCCGGCGGCCAGCAGCACCCCCGCGACACCCGTGTGCACGGCCCTAAGCGTACGCGTGGTGGCTGGCCGGCCGCGGCGACGGCGGGAGCGCGGCTGAGCAGGAGCGTCTTGGCCACGCTCTGGTGCTCTTCGCTGGCACGCACGGCGGTCAGCCGCTTTCTGCGCTATTGGCCGGCCCGATGTCACGAGCCTCGAAGCCGGGGTGATCCGGATCGACGTTGAAGCCTACGACCCGGCGGGGACGGATCCGGATGATGTCGGGCGCCAAGTGGCCCTCCAGATCGTGGCTGCCGACAGCGGTCTCGGCGTCACCGCGGATTTCGAGGAAGTGCGCCCCTTCCATTGTCGGGGCGGTTACCTCGTCCACCACGAAAGCCACGTGCGGGTTGGAGCGGACGTTGCGGTACTTGGCGCTGTTGGCCATGTTCCACCCCGTGATGTCGATTGTTCCCAGCGAGGTGTTATAGCTGAACCCCAGCGGCTTGACCTGAGGGATGCCGTCGGGACCGATGGTGGCCAGGTGCCCGTGTGTCTGGCGGCTCAGGAAACGCTGCTCGGCGTCGGTGAACGTCATGACCCGAAGACTAAAACCTCAACTTAGGTTGAGGTCAATACGGCCCCGATGACATCGTGGGCCGTGCGGGCCCCGGCCCGCGAAACCTCGGCTTAGCTGAGGGCGGGCTGGTGGTGGATCCGGCCTTGGGTGTCGGTCAGGGCCTGGCCGGTGCCGCCCCAGCGGAGCTGGATCAGCTCGGCCGCGATCGAGACCGCCGTCTCCTCCGGCGTCCGCGCC
>JBAPYC010000886.1:0-4824 GCA_049284535.1 Streptosporangiaceae bacterium | reverse complement strand
TGCGGTCGATCATCGGCCAGTCCGAGATGGACCAGCTGCTGGCCGAGCGCGAGTCGGTGAACCGGGAACTGCGGCGGATCATCGACGAGCCGACCGAGGGGCCGTGGGGCATCCGGGTCGAGCGGGTGGAGATCAAGGACGTGTCGCTGCCCGAGGGCATGAAGCGCTCGATGTCCCGCCTGGCCGAGGCGGAGCGGGAACGGCGTGCCCGGATCATCACCGCCGACGGTGAGTACCAGGCCTCCAAGCGGCTGGCCGCCGCGGCCAACGTGATGGCCCGCGACCCGGCCGCGCTCCAGCTGCGGCTGCTGCAGACCGTGGTCGAGGTGGCGGGGGAGAAGAACAGCACGCTGGTCATGCCGGTCCCGGTCGAGCTGCTGCGGTTCTTCGAGAAGATGGCGCCTGGCCCCGCCCAGCCCGAGCACGAGGCGCCCGCCGAGATCGACGACCTCGGCGACGCCGAGGTGGCCGCGGCCGAAGCCGCCATCTCCAACACGCACGTGGCTGAGCTCGAGGAACCGTCCATCCCGCCGGTGCCCGTGCCTGAGCTCGAGGAATCGTCCATCCCGCCGGTGCCCGTCGTAGAGGACGCCGCCGTGCCGGACGAGGTACGCGAGATCACCGCCCCCGGCCTGAACGCGAAGGACAAGGCGTAAGGTCGGTCCATGCCAAAGTGGGAGTACTCGACGGTGCCGTTGCTGGTGCACGCGACCAAACAGATCCTGGACAACTGGGGTGACGACGGGTGGGAGCTCGTCACGGTTATCCCCGGACCCAACTCCGAGCAGCTGGTCGCGTACCTCAAGCGGGAGAAGCCGTGAGGCGAGCGGAGACCACAGCGTGAGCGGGCCGGCTGAGCGGCTGGCCGCGCTCGGGCTGACGCTGCCGCCGGTGACGGCGCCGGTCGCCGCCTACGTGCCCGCCGTGCGCACCGGCTCCTACGTCTATGTGTCCGGCCAGCTGCCGATCACGGACGGGAAACTGCCCGGCACCGGCAAGGTCGGCGGTGAGGTCAGCGTCGAGGACGCGGCCGCCATGGCCCGGACCTGCGCGCTGAACGCCCTGGCCGCCGCGGCCTCGGTGGCCGGCGGCCTGGAGGGCATCCGCCGCATCGTGAAGGTCGTCGGCTTCGTGGCCAGCGCGCCCGGCTTCAGCGGCCAGCCGCAGGTCATTAACGGCGCCAGCGAGCTGCTCATTGAGGTGTTCGGCGAGGATGGCAGGCACGCGCGCAGCGCGATCGGGGTAGCCGAGCTGCCGCTCGGCACCCCGGTAGAGGTCGAGCTGATCGCCGAGGTCCGCGACTGAGCGGGCCGCCGCCGGGGAGCCGGCCGGTGCCGCCGGAGCTGGCTGATCGCGCCCTTGGCATCGCCGAGGGCCGGCTCTCTCCTGCCGTGCCCCGCGACGCGGCCACCGTCATCTTGCTGCGCCCGGGCTCTTCCGGGTTCGGCGACCCGGGTGCTGGCGTGGATACGGACCCTGGCGTAGAGGCGTTCCTGCTGGTTCGCACCGCGATCCTCGACTTCGCCCCGGGAGCCTGCGTGTTCCCAGGCGGTTCGGTGGACGATCGCGACGCCGATCCGGAGGTCGGCTGGGCTGGTCCCGCCCCGGCCGCGATCGGTGACCTGCTGGACGTACCGCCGGAGCGGGCGCGGGCGCTGATCTGCGCGGCCATCCGGGAGACATTCGAGGAATCCGGCGTGCTGCTCGCCGGGCCTTCGCCTGGCGATCTGGTCCAGGACTCGGCCGAGCTGGCCCGGGACCGGCACGCACTGCTGGCCGGATCGGTGACGTTCAACGAGGTGCTCCGTCGCCACCAGCTGTTGCTGCGCGCCGACCTGCTGACCCCATGGGCCCGCTGGATCACGCCCGAGGCCTCGCCCCGCCGCTTTGACACCTGGTTCTTCGCCGCCGCCGTGCCGCCGGGACAGACGGCCGCCGTGCCTTCCCCCGCGGAGCAAGACCAGACGGGCCGGGAGCGACCCGGGGAATCGGAATCAGGGACCTGGCTGGAGCCGGCCGCCGCGCTGGCGGCGGCCCGGGCCGGCGAGATCACGCTGCTGCCGCCGACGGCGGCCACCCTGGGCGAGCTGGCCGCCTATCCCGACGTCGCGAGCATCGTGGCCCGCCGTCGGCCCATCGTGCCGCGGCTGCCCGAGGTGGTGATCGAGAACGGCCGGGCCCGGCTGCACCTGCCGCCGGCCGGAGAGGAACAGTCATGAGCGAGGCGCAGGGACGCGGCACCGCGAGCATCGACGGTTTCCGCACACCGCGGGCAACCTGCTTGCTGGCGCCGAACCCCTCGCCGATGACGCTGGACGGCACCAACACCTGGCTGATCGCCGAGCCGGACTCTTCCTCCGTCGTCGTGATCGACCCCGGTCCCGCCGACGAAGGTCACCTGCGCCGCGTCTGCGACGAGGCGGTCGCGGGAGACCGGCGGGTGGCCGCGATCCTGCTGACCCACGGGCACCTGGATCACTCCGAGGGAGCCGCCCGGCTGGCCGAACTGACCGGCGCGTCGGTCCGCGCCGCCGACCCGGCCCGCCGCCTCGGCTCCGAAGGGCTGGCGGACGGCGACGTCATCACGGCCTCCGGCTGCGAGCTGCGGGTCACGGCTACACCTGGCCACTCCGCCGACTCGGTGTGCCTGCTGCTGACCGCGGACGGCGCCCTGTTCACCGGCGACACCGTGCTGGGACGCGGCACCACGGTCATCGCCACCGACGGTAACCTCGGCGACTACCTGCGCTCGCTCGAGCAGCTACGTGACCTGGCCGAGGCCCGGGGCGTGGGCCTGCTGCTGCCCGGGCACGGCCCCATGCTGGCCAGCCCGCTCGGGACGCTCGACTACTACCTCGCGCACCGCGCCGAGCGGCTGGATCAGGTCCGGTCGGCGCTGGCCGCCGGCGCCCGGACGCCCGCCGAGATCGTGGCCATGATCTACACCGACGTCGACCCATCGGTCTGGCCCGCCGCCGAATGGTCCGTCCGCGCCCAGCTCGACTACCTCGAGACCGAGAAACCATGATCACGGCCAGAAACGCCCAAATAACGGGCGTAACTGGCCGTGATCATGAAAGGCACCCTTCACGCGGGGCGCGGGGCGCGGGGCGCCGGGACGCGGCGGCGCTTAGCGGGCTCGCTTGCGCAGTCGCTCGGTGTCCAGGATGAGCACCGAGCGAGCCGAGATCTGCAGCCAGCCGCGGGCGGCGAAGTCGGCGAGCGCCTTGTTCACCGTCTCCCGGGACGCCCCGACCAGCTGGGCCAGCTCCTCCTGGGTCAGGTCGTGGTGGACGTGCAGCCCATCGCGCTCTTGCTCGCCAAATCGCTCGGCCAGATCGAGCAGGTTCTTCGCTACCCGGCCGGGCACGTCGGTGAACACCAGGTCGGCCGTCACGTCGTTGGCCCGGCGCAGCCGCCGGGCCAGGGCCTGCAGCATGTGCATGGCGACTTCGGGGTGCTCGAGCAGCCACGGGCGCAGCGCGTCGTGGGCCAGCGCGGCGAGCGTCGCGTCCGTGACGGCGCTGGCCGAGGAGGTCCGCGGCCGCGGGTCGAACAGCGACAGCTCGCCGAACATCTCACCGGGGCCGATCACCCACAGCAGATTCTCCCGGCCGTCGGCCGCGGCGCGGGTGAGCTTGATCTTGCCGTCGAGCACCACGAACAGGCGATCTCCGTCCTGCCCCTCGAGGAACAACGGCTCTCCGCGCGCCAGCTTGACCTCTGACGTCTGCCGGCGGAGCGTCCGTGCGCTGTCGTCGTCGAGTCCATCGAAAAGCGGTGCCCGCCTCAGCACAACTTCGGCGTCCTCCACCAATTCCTCCTTGCTGGCTCTCCGCCGCCGGCCCTCGGGCCGGCGGGCTGGCCAGCGGTAGTTTTCCTGGCCGTGCCCTATAAGTGTGGATCATCCCCGGGAGTGCGATGTGCTGGGGATCACATGTGGAGCCTGCCGGGGCGGCGTCTGCGACGAGACTAACATCACATCACGGGATACCCTAACTACACTGTGTAACGACGAGCGCACGGGGACGTGTGCAACGCACGGTCCGGGGGGTGCTGGGGGCTTGAGGAGTGGACGGGGAACCGGGCGAAAGGCCGGTCGTCTCCTGGGCGGGCGCGCCACCACACGCGCACTGCTCGGTGCCGGGCTGATCGCCGCGCTCAGCCTGCCCGGGACGCCGCCACGCTGGCAGCTGGCCGGGCAGCAGCTCGCGGAGCAGCAGCTTGCCAGGCATCCCAGGCCGACGGGCAAGGCACCGAGCAAGGCGCAGATCAATGCGGCCGAGAACCGGGTCCGGCAGCAGCAGGCGGCGCTGGGCCGGGAGCAGGGCAAGCTTTCGGTGGCCAGCCAGGAGCTGACCAAGCTGCAGACCCAGGCCGAGGTGCTGACCGAACGCTACGACGAGACCCTCGTCAACGAGCAGCGGGCCGCCTCGGCGTACCGGGTGACCGAAGCCCGGCTCAAGCAGGCGGAGCAGCAGCGGTCGGCCAGCCGCCGCCGGCTCGCCGGCCTGGCCGAGGAGGAGTTCGAGTCCGGCGGCGGGTTCGACCCGGTGACGGCCATGCTCGGCGATGCCAACGGCCCGCAGGCGTACCTGCGCCAGGTTGGGCTGGGTCAGGTCCTGGCCCAGTCCGGCACCGAGACGGTGGCGTCGAACCAGGCGAACGACGTGGTCGCCACGGTGTTCCGGACGCAGGCGCACAAGCTGCTGACCGCCCGGCAGGCCGACCTGCGGGCGGCCAGCCAGCTCAAGCTGGCCGTGCAGGCCTCCGTGGCCCGGCAGCTCGCCTTCGTGCAGGCCAGCCAGAAGCAGCGGAACAAGC
>JBAPYC010000885.1:0-7269 GCA_049284535.1 Streptosporangiaceae bacterium | reverse complement strand
CACGCAGGCCATCACGTCAGCGACATCCCGGCAGCACGCCACGGCGGCCGGGCGCCTGTCGATCATGGCGTTGTACACCGCGCGGGCCCCGTCATAGCCGGCATCACCCGGCCTGACCAGCTCACCGCGCAAGACGGCGGCCAGCTCCCCGTACGGCGCGGTGGTGGTGTCCGCTGATCTGGTGGTGTCCGCTGATGTGGTGGTAGTCATGCCGGTCCCCTTCGGTGCGTCCCTCGATCATCTGGGCACACCGACGTTAAGATCCCCGGCGTTCGCACAGCGTTCGCCGCACCCGCGTTCGCGTCAGGCAGTCGGCAGAACGCCAGGAGCCGAGGGGCGGACGCCGCGCCCGGCGGGGTCACGCTCGCACCGCCGGAGCAGCGCCACACTGCCGTGGGCCGCCGCCATCTGCGCGGCTGAGCGCAGCCGCGAGCTCGCGGCCTCCTCATCGTCGTGGGCGGCCCGCATCCGCATCACCTCGGGCAGCCACCACAGGTCGTCGCGGGCCTGTCCGGCGGCCAGGGCGGCGTCAAGGGTTGCTCGCGCGGCCGCAGGCCGGCTGTGCCGTGCGAGCATATCCGCGAGCAGCGACAGCCAGTACGGCATCCGGGCGAACGAGCCGGCCGACCTGAGGTTGCTGATGCCTGCTCTGGCCAGGCCGATGCCCGGCTCATCCATGCGGGACCAGCCGTCCAGGACCAGCCCCCAGTCGCGGTAGTAGGCGAAGCCGTACCGTTCGCACAGCTCGCGCAGCTCGCTGACGGTGTCCTTCAGCTCGGAGGTGTCCTGGCGCATCTGGTAGGTGATGGCGCCGTAGGCCAGGGCCACGGCCAGGCTGTACGGGTGGTCGATCCTGCGGGCGAGCTTGATGGCGCCGTTGCAGCTGGACAGGGCCTCAGCGTCCTGGCCCAGGAGCCAGTGGGCGTGAGCTGCCCAGGCCGTGCCGTGCACGTCGGGCCGGGTGCCGACGCTCAGCAAGACCGCGCCGCTCGCCAGATGGGCGGCGAGCTCGAGGTGGCGCAGTCCCTCCGCGGGTCTGCCCAGGCTGATGGCCGCCCCGCCGGCCATGAAATGAGCCGGGCCGCTCAGCTCAGATTCTGGGTCGACTGCCGTCAGTGCGCGGCTGGCCACCTGGTAGGCGTCGGCAGTGCGTCCCTGGACGAACCGCGACGTACCCAGAGCGCCCAGGCTGGTGAGCTTCGAGCCCAGGCGCCCAAGCGATTCCGCCAGGTCGATCGAGCGTTCGAGCGTCTGCTGGAGCTCCGGGGACGAGTAGCCGAATCTGGCGGTGAGCGGCGCCGCCATGGCTTCCAGGACGGCGAGCTCCTGGCTGTCCCTGTCTTTCCCCTCGGGCAGGCCGCGGACGATCGACAGCGCCTCCTTGTGCAGCCGGATCGCCTCAGCATGGGCGAACCTGCTGGCGGCGACATCGGCGGCGCGCCGGTAATAGGCGACCGCCCGCCCAGGCCGTCCGCTGCGGGCGTACTGCTCGGCGAGCTGAGCCGAGACCATGTCCATGTTGTCGGCGTGGAGCAGCTCGAGGGCCTGGGCGATGCGCCGGTGCAGCAGCCAGCGCTTCGGGGGACTGACCTGCCCGTATGCAGTTTCACGGAGCAGGTCGTGGGAGAAGTCGTAGCCGTCACGGAACTCGTGCAGGATCCTGCGCCGCCACAGCTCGTCGACTGCCCCTACCACGATGCCGGCGTCGAGGTCGCTCGCCTCGGTGAGCAGATCGAGGGTGAAGTTCGTCCCCACCGCGGCCGCGAGGCCGGCGACCTCCCGGCCAGCCGTGGTCGCCTGCTCCAGCCGGTTGCGCAGCACCGCGGTGAGATCGCCGGACGGCAGCGGCGGGCTGCCGAGATCGACACTGCTGCGGACCGCCTCGATGACGTACAAGGGGAAGCCCCCCGTCGTTGCCTGGAGCAGGCTCGTGTCGGCCCCCTGGAGCGGCCGCCCGCAGATCGCCGCAGCCAGACGCGCCGTATCGGCGACCTCGAGCGGGCTGAGGAAAAGCTCGGTGAGCAGGCCGGTGGCCCGCATCCTGACGGTCCAGCCCGCGAGTTCGGGGTCGTCATCCAGGTTGTCGTCGCGCAGCGTCCCGGCCACGAGAATCGGAGCGCTGGCAGACAGTCCCAGGCAGAAGGTGAGGAATGCCAGGGTCTCCTGGTCGCACCATTGCATGTTGTCCAGCACCAGCAGCATCGGACGGCCGACGGCCAGCAGCGCCCGCGCGAGGCCCTCGAAGAAGCGATGGCGCTGCCAGGCGTCGGCCATGGCCCTGGATCCGGCCCCGCGCTGTCCGCGGCTGCCAGACGGCACCAGCCTGTCCACCTCGGCGCGCCAGGCCGGGTCCAGCGTCGCCGTCGCTGACTGGACGGCCGGGTTTCGCACCCAGTCAGCCACCGGTGCCAGCGCCAGCCGACCCGAGGTTCCGAAGCACTGGGCACTGGCCACCACTGCGCCCTGCAGCTGCGCCAGGCCGGCTATCTCGGCCACCAGCCGGGTCTTGCCGACGCCAGCGCCCCCGCGGACCAGCGCGAGACCGGGGCGACCTGCTGCGGAGGTGCGCCACAGCTCCTGGAGCAAGCCGAGCTCGGCAGACCGGCCGACGAGCTGTGCCGCCGCGAACCCGGAACGGCCCACCGCAGGCCCAGTCGCCGGAGGCCGCGTCCCGGCTGGATCCACGTGGGCCATCAGGCGCTGGAGTGCCTGCCGCGTCGCCGGGTCGGGGACGACGCCGAGTTCACGCTCCAGGACCGAAGCGCAATGGTGGTAGGTGCTGACCGCGCCGGCCCGGTCGCCCAGGTCGGCCTGCAGCTGCATCAGGGTGCGATAGCCGGCCTCCTCCAGCGGTTGCAGCTGGAGGAGGCGGCGGGCGGCATCGACCGCTCCGGTCAGGTCACCGCTGCGCGCACGTGTCTCACAGAGAAGATCGCACAAGTCCGCGCACTGGCGCTCGAGCTCCGCTCTGGCGTCGAGCAGCCAGTCGTCGTACATGCCTGGCAGGAGCTCGCCTCGGTACTGCGCAACGGCGCAGCCGGCGTGCGCGAGGATCCCCTCGCTGTCACCGCCCGCGGCTGCCGCCAGAGCAGCCTTGCGCTCGATGTCGAAGGTGCGCACGTCGACGCGGGTCATCTCGCTGTCGCGCCAGCACAGATCCCTGGACGTCACCGCGAGAGAAGGCTCATCTCCCATCACGTGACGCAGGTTGTGCAGCTCGCGGCGCAGGTTGGTCAGCGCCTGCGCATCCGTCGAATCCGGCCAGAACAGTCCGGCGATGCGCTGCCGCGCTTGGGGGGATCCGGCATGGAGGGCCAGAAAGGCGATCAGGGCGACCGTCCGCGACGAGCGCACCCGGACGCTGCCGGTCCCGTCGTCGGTGATTGCCTGCTCCCCCAGCAAAGTCACGTGCAGCATCCTGCGCGACCTCCTGAGACACCAGGCTAGACCCGGATGCCACCCCGGCGGCAGACTCCTTCGCCCCGATCCACCACGATTTAGCCCGGATCCGCCACGATCCGGGAGGTGCGGGGACCAGGGTCAGGGCGAGGGGTGCTGGTTTAGGCAGGAGACCAGGGGGGCGGCGGTGGCGACCCAGGAGCGGAGCGTCTCGCGGCCGGCCTGCGGGGAGGGCTGGGCCTGGACTTCGGCCAGGACCTCGGGCCAGGTGAAGGAGCGGACCATGGCCACCAGCAGGGCGGCGGTCAGCCGGGCGCTGGGCCCGGGATGCGGGCCGCCGGTCCCGGCCGCAACTGCCTCGGCGGCGAGCACGCCGGCCACCGCCTCCTCGTAGCTCTCCCACATCCGGCGCAGCCGGGAGGCCAGGGCGTCGCTGCCGCCGTAGCCGCGGTGGTAATCCTCCAGGCCGGCCCCGCCGTCCTCGTCTACCAGCCGGCCGAGCAGGGCGGCCACCGCCTGGACCGGCGTCGAGCCCGCGGGGCGGGAGCGGATCGCCTCCACCAGCTGGTCGCGGAGCCGGTACTCGTCGGCAAAGGCGAGGTCCTCCTTGGACCGGAAGTAGGTGAACAGCGTCTTGACCGAGATGTTGGCCGCGTCGGCGATCTCGGCCACGGTGACGTGCTCGTACCCGCGGGCCTCGAACAGCTTGCTGGCCGCGGCCAGGATGGCCGCCCTGGTCTGGCGCTTCTTCCGTTCGCGGAGGCCGCCGGTCGCAGAGTCTGCGGTCATAGCGGGATGCTACAGCGGACGGTAAAAGTAAGCCAGGCGAAGATCATCTTGACAACAAAACTAAAGCGACTTACTTTATTGCATGAGTGAAGCTGCTGCGATGAGGTGGGTCATGGACAGGATCGTCATGGTGCCGCTGATGCTGGTGGTTTTCATCGCCACGCTGGATCAGACGATCGTGGCGACGGCGCTGCCGGGCATCGGCGAGGCCCTGCACGACCTGGCCAGCGCGCCGTGGATCGCGACCTCGTACCTGCTGACCAGCGCGGTCTCCACGCTGATCCTGGGCAAGCTCGGCGACATCTACGGGCGCAAGCGGGTGTTTCAGTTCTCGGTGGTCGTCTTCCTGATCGGCTCGCTGCTGTCCGGGCTGGCCAACTCGATGAGCCTGCTGATCGCCGCGCGGGCACTGCAGGGCATTGGCGGGGGCGGGTTGAGCCCACTCGTTCAGGCCATTACGGGTGACCTGGTGCCGGCCCGCTTCCGCGCCAAGTACCAGGCCTACCTGGGTGTCGTCGCCACCCTGGCCATCGTGGGCGGGCCGATCCTGGGCGGCGTGTTCATCGACGATCTGTCCTGGCGGTGGATCTTCTTCATCAACCTGCCGGTGGGCCTCGCCGCGCTGGTGATCATCGGCGCGCGGCTGCGGCTGCCCTCCCGCCAGTCCCAGCGCCGGGCCGATGTGGCCGGCGGGATCACGGTCACCCTGTTCACCACGGCCGCGCTGCTGGTCACCGTGTGGGGCGGCAGCCGCTACGGCTGGGGGTCGGCGCCGATGCTCGGGCTGATCGCCGCGGCCGCAATCACGTTGGGCGCGTTCGTGTTCACCGAACGGCGGGCCGCCGACCCGATCACCCCGCTGGGGCTGTTCCGGAGCTCGGTGTTCTCGATCTCCTCGGCCCTGTTCTTCCTGTCCACCCTGGTGCTGTTCGCCGGGCTGCTGTACGTGCCCGAGCTCATGCAGGACGTCCGGCACTACAGCTCGTTCACGGCCGGGCTGTTCCTCATCCCGCTGCTCGCCGGGCTCATCGGCGCTACCGGGATCTCCGGCTCGGTGATCTCCAGGACCGGCCATTACAAGGTGTTCCCGGTGGCCGGGGCGGTGCTGACCGGGGTGGGCATGGGCGTGTTCAGCCGGCTCGGCGCGACCACGCCAACGTGGATCCTGGCCGTGCTGCTGGTGGTGGCCGGGGCCGGGCTCGGGTTCTTCGTGCAGGTGTCCGTGCTGGCCGGGCAGAACGCCGTCGACTACGCCCGGCTCGGGGTGGCCACCGGCGCGCTGAACTTCTTCAAGACCATGGGCGGGGCGTTCGGCGCCGCGCTGTTCGGCGCCATCTTGACCGCGGCGCTGGCCGGGACCCCTGACAGCGGCGGTGCGGCCGACATGCACGCGTTCCAGACGGTGTTCGCCTGGACCGTTCCGTTCATGGTGGTGGGGCTGGTCCTGGCGGCGGGAATGCGGGAGAAGCCGCTGTCGGACCAGATGCGCGAGGTCGCGGCGGGCCAGGCCGAGGTGCCCGAGTACTGACGCGCCGTTCTGGATAGGCGGCCGGCTGGGCGCCCGGCTGGCCGGGCGCCCGGAAACTCACGGGCGCGGCTGGCCGGGCGCCCGGATACTGGTAAGCGTGAAGTACATGCTGATGTTCTGGGTCGACGAGGCGGGCGCGGTGACGGCGGAGGAATCCGCGGCCACCGCGGCCGCGGTGCGGTCATGGGTCGAGCTGATGTCGGAGCGGGGTGTGGCGGTCGGCGGCGGGCCGCTGCGATCGGCGCGCGAGGCCCGGATCGTCCGGGTGCGAGACTCCGAAGTGCTGGTCAGCGACGGGCCGTACGCGGAGACCAAGGAACAAATAGGTGGCTACGAAGTGATCGAATGTGCCAGCCTGGATGAGGCGGTCCGGCTGGCCGCCAGTCACCCGCTGGCGCGGTCCGCGGCGGTCGAGGTCCGGTCGTTCTGGATGGGTGACTGAATTTCTGCCGGGTTTTTTGCCCGGCGGCTGTCCAACGGGGACGGGTGTGTTCGTCGTCAGGATGACAACGAAGCACAACCGTAAGGACGTGACGACGATGATGTTCTATGACATGAGCCAGCAGTACCACGCCGAGCGGATCCGGTCCGTGGCCGAGCAGCGCCGGGCCGATGACGAGCTGGGCATGATGGCCGCGCGGGTGGCGCGGGCCTGGCGGCGGCTGTGGCTGACCGGCCAGGGCCGGAGTGCGAGCCCGACCGATGGGCTTCGCGCGCGATACGCGGGGCAGTGAAACAATCACCTGGTGACGGACGCGGCGATAACCGAACGGGTGCGGGCCAGCTTCGCCCGGCAGGGCATGATGGCCACGCTGGGGGCGGAGCTGGTCTCGGTGGAGCCGGGACGGGTTGAGATGCTCATCCGGCACGACGAGCGGCTTACCCAGCAGCACGGGTTCCTGCACGCGGGCGCGGTGACCTCGGTGCTGGACAGCGCGTGCGGCTACGCGGCCTACTCGGTGATGCCGCCCGAGGCGGCCGTGCTGACCGCGAGCTTCACGGTCAACCTGCTCGCGCCCGCGGCGGGCGAGCGGTTCGCCATCGTGGGTGAGGTGGTGCGGGCGGGCCGGACGCTGACCGTGTGCCGCGCCGACGCGTTCGTCGACGGGGATAAGCGCCCGTTCGCGGTCATGCAGGCCACCATGACGGCGCTGTACAACCGGCCGGGCATCAGCGGGTAGGCGCTAGTGGCTGACCTCCGCTTCGGGGTCAGCCGTCCGCTACCCGGCCTGAGCCGGCAGACGTCCGGGCAGGTCGCGGGAGAAGCAGGTCAGCGCCTCGCCGAGCTCGCGGGCCGGGGCCGAACCGCGGTAGATCGGGTGCGCCAGCTCCGCGCCGATGACGGCCAGGCGCTGCCCCTGCACGGCCGTGCGCGCGGCTGGGGCCAGGGCCAGCACCGGGGCCAGGGCATCGGTCGCGGCGTCGAGCGCGCCCGCGCGGAGCCGGGCCAGGGCGAGTTCGGCCCAGGCCAGCATCTCGCACTTGCGGCTGTGCTGCTCGCCGGGTCCCGAGCCGGCCTCGTACCCGGCCACGGCGTTCTCGAGCTCGCGGGC
>JBAPYC010000884.1:0-7431 GCA_049284535.1 Streptosporangiaceae bacterium | reverse complement strand
CGTCATTGTCCCGGAGATCAGCCATACTCCCGGGAACGGCCGGATGGGCACCAGCCGAGCGTTCACGAATCCGCCCCTGGGCAGCCGCCGCAAGACAGCCCGGCCCATGTTGGAGTACGTTCGGTACCCACCGGCGGCGATCAGGTGGGGAAGAGCTTGATCTTGACTCCGATCGAGTCGGCGATGCGGGTCAGATCGCCGGGGTCACTGGTGACGACGGGTGCCTGGTGGCGGGCGGCGGTGACGATGACGATCGCATCCACCACGTCGGCGGTTCCGGAGGCGGCGCAGGCGACGCCAGCGGCACGCCCGGTGCGTGGGTCATCGGGGACGATGTCGCAGGCCTTGAGTACCCGGGAGATCTGATGCTGAGGACCGCCGCGCCAGGCCTGGGCCAGGACAACGACGGGGACGAGAGGCCGGATCCGCGCATTAGTCAGCTCGTCGTGCAGGGCCAGGAAGTCCGGATTATGCCGTTCGGCGGCGAGCAGCGCGCCAGTGTCGTAGACGATAGCCGGCATTACCCTGCGGCCTGCTGGGGCTCGTCGATTAGCCCCGTCTCGACCAGGAACTGGTGGGCGCGCTGGCGGGATGCGGCGGGCAGCGGGCCGTGCTCGTGCTCGTACTCGGCCACGAGTTCATGGGCAGCGGTCCGGCCGGCGGCATGCAGGGCGGCGGCGCGGGCTTTCTCAGTAGCGGCCTCGGCGAGCCAGGCAGATACTGGCTTGCCTTCGCTGGCTGCCGCGGCCTTGATCGTTTCCTCGATCTCGGGTGGAACCGAGATCGACAGCTTCCGTACCGTCATGCCGCCATGATAGCGCCCGGTAGGAACATAATCCTACCGGCTTCCCGCCTCCTCGCCCGGTATCGGTCACGACGGTATGAACGGCCGACCAATACCGGGTTCCTCGACCCGGACCACGGCGTCGGGCGGTGCCTCCCGCGTGATCTGCCCGGCGAGTTCCCGGGCGTCGTCCTCGTTGTTAGCGCTGACGATGAGGAACTTCCAGCGCCGCACCACCGGCAGGCCCTCACCTTCCAGCTTGCGGGCCAGCGCGACCGCCTCGCGGTGCGACGGGAACTCAGCCCGGGCCTGCCATCGGCCGATCCCGGCGGCCAGTGACTCGGCGGTTTCAGCGTCCTGGAGCCGCTGGTGCTCCGCCTGCCGCTCGGCTTCGGTCTGCGGCATCGCGACGTCCGGGCTTTCCCACTGCTCCTCGATGGGATGCCATCGGTGCACCGCGAACTCCGCCTGAATGTCATGGCGAGCCAGCACGTCGCGGGCGACCCGCTCTGCCTCCGTAGCGGCGATCTCGGTACCTGCGTACAGGAAGATCTGCGAGTCACCCGCGCCGGTGACGATGGTGCTGCCGAGCTGGCGGCGGACGTCTTCTTCCACCTCATGGCCGGACAGCGCCCGCTGCGCCTGTGCCACTTGTGCGTGGCCGTCCAGGGTGATGGTTACCCGCCAGTCGTCGCCGTCTGTCACGGCACGACTCTAACCCACCCGAGCCAGGTCGGCTGATCGCTCATCGCGCTATCTGGCGTGGCACCTGGAAGGGTTCAGTGGATCTGGCGCGTGCCTTCGCCCCAGTACGGCTGCCGCAGCGCCTTCTTGTCGATCTTCCCGGCCGCCGTCTTCGGGAGCTCGTGCACGACATGAATCGCCTTCGGCGTCTGGTGCGCCCCCTTCGACTCCCGCACGATCTTCCTGATCTCATCCACGTCCACCTGCTCGCCCGGCCGCGCCGCCACGAAAGCCGTCACAGCCTCACCCCACCGGGCGTCAGGCACCCCGATGACAGCCGCCGCGGACACACCCGCGCAGGCCGAGATCACATCCTCGATCTCCCGCGGATACACGTTGAACGCCCCCGAGACGATGACATCCTTCTTCCGGTCCACCAGATACAAGAAGCCCTCGTCGTCCCGGACCGCCAGATCCCCGGTATGCAGCCAGCCCCCCCCCAGCGCCGCCGCCGTCTCCTCGGCCCGGTTCCGGTACCCGCTCATCACCACCCGGGACCGCACGCCAACCTCCCCGACCTCTCCCGTCGCCAGCACCGCACCGTCCTCCCCGAGCACCTCCACCCTGGCCCCGGCCACGGCTCGCCCGCACGAAGACAGCAGCCCAGGCCGACGCCCCGGGTCGTGCTCGTCCTTCCGCAAGCTGGTGCACATCCCCAGGCACTCAGTCTGCCCGTACCCCTGCATCAGCACCGGCCCGAACTCCTCCAGCGCCTCCGCGATCCGGGCCGGTGCCATCGGCGCCGCCCCGTAAAGAACGGTCTCCAGCGACGACACGTCATGCTGCCGCGGTGACGCGTGATCGAGCATCGCGTACAGCATCGTCGGCACCACGAACGCGTAGTTGATCCGCTCCCGGCTCACCGCCTCCAGCCACGCCTCCGGGTCGAACGCCTGCTGCAAGACGATGGTCCCGCCCCGGCACAACGTCGGCAGAATCGGCAGCGACCCCGCGTGGGTAATCGGCGAGGTCAGCAAGAACCGCGGCGTCTCCGGCAGCCCCCACGAGCACATCAGGGTGTACGTCTGGGCCACGAGCGCCCGGTGCGGCACCATCACCCCCTTGGGCACCCCCGTAGTCCCGCCGGTGTACTGCAGCCACGCGGCGTCCTCCTCAACCGCAGGCCCCCGCTCGAGCCGCCCGGGCGGCGTCTGCGAAGCCAGGGCCAGCAGGTCTTCACCTACATCAGCCGGACCCAGCGTCAGCAAGCACCCAATCCCAGGACAGCGCTCAGCGAGCCGCCCTCCGGTCTCCGCGAACTTCGGATGGACGAGGAGCACGGCGATGCCCGCGTCGTCACATATATGAGCGTGGTCGCCAAGCGATCCCAGCGGATGCAGCCCGGTATACGTGGTCCCCAGCAGATAAGCAGCCGCCTGGACCAGCCACACTTCCGGCATGTTCGGGCTCAGCGCGGCCACGGCCCTCCCCGGACCGATCCCGCGCTCGGCCAGCAGCCGGACGATCCGGCTGATGGTGTCCGCGGCCTGCGCGTAAGTAAGGCGCTGGTCCCCGAGCACAAAAGCCTCGCGGTCACCAAACCGCTCCATCGCCTCGACGATGAGATCGGCAGCAGTCAGCTCCGCGGCAGAACAGGACCGAACCACGATGTCCTCCAAACTCAAAGACCGGAAGCGGCCGGCGGCGCACTCTGGAACATGACCCGGTCCACCAGGCCCTCATACCGGCGGCGAGCCCGCGAGACGGCCTCGTCCCACGTCGGCGCGCACACGCAGAACTCATCGAGAACCTCGTCCGGCACGACCGCGGCCATCGCCGCAACCTCACCCGACCGCACGAGCGCCCGGAGCCGATCGCCCAGCCCCTCCCACCCATGCAGCTCCAGCACTGGCCGGTACGCAGGCGTCGAGGCGTAAAACGCGAACTGCCGCCGCACCGCCTCACGGCCCGCCTCGCCCGCGTCCTCCTCCACGATGCACAGCACCGTTACCGACAGGCCGAACTCCTCCCGCCGCCGCCCCGCCTCAGCCAGCCCCCGGGCGATCGCCGGCTCGGCCACGGTCCGCAGGTACTCCCGCGTATGAATCGGATGGATCAGCGCCCCATCCGCCACCGCCGCGGCCGCCTCGAACATTTGCGGCCCTAGCGCGGCCAGGTACAGCAGCGGCGCCCCCTCCGCCAGCGGCCCCGGGTTCATCGCCGCAGGCAGGTAATCGAGCTGGTAGTACGAACCCTGAAACCCCAGCTCGTGCGCCCCCTGGAACGCGCCCCAGACATGACGCACGGCCCGCGCGTACTCCCGCAGCCGCGCCGCCGGCGGCGCAAACGGAGCGGAGAACCGCCGCTCGATATGCCGCCGCACCTGCGAGCCAAGACCGAGAATGAAACGCCCGCGCGCGGCCCGCTGCAAATCCCACGCCGCCACCGCCGTCACCATCGGGCTGCGCGGAAAGGCCAGCGCCACCGACGTACCCAAAGTAACCCGGCTGGTGTGCGGTCCGGCTACCGCCAGGCACTGGAATGGATCGGCGGTGGACTCCGCCACGAACAGCCCATCAAAGCCACCCAGCTCCGCCTGCCGCGCCCGGTCTGGCATCTCCTCCTGGCACGGGTGATAAAGGTACAGGTCGAATTTCATGAGGCCACCTCACACCGCAAACGAGTAGCCGCCATTGACCGGATACGTCTGCCCGGTAATCCACCCGGCGGCGTCGGAGGCGAGAAACAAGATCAGGTTGGCCGCGTCGTCCGGCTCCCCGAGCCTGCGGATGACGTAGCTCCGCAGCATCGCCTTCACCAGGTCCGCATTCTCGGTGGCGCTGGCCACGCCTGGTGTGCGCACCGACCCGAGCGCCACGCAATTCACCGTGACGTTGTATCGCCCCACCGCCTTGGCCAGCGCGCGCGAAAATCCCGCCGCCCCCGCCTTGGCGCCGCTGTACACCACCAGGTTCGGCTCCCCGACGCGTCCCGCATCCGAGATCACCGTGATCACCCGCCCGCGCTGGCGTTCCACCATGCCGGGCAGCGCGGCGCGCGAGCAGTTGAGCACCCCGTAGAAATTGGTCCCCATCCACGGTTCCCACTCCTTCGGCTGCGTTTCCCAGAACGGGGGAGCGGGCTGCATCGGGTCCTGCACCGGCCCGGCGTTCCCGGCGTTGTTGACCAGCACGTCGATCCCCCCGGCCGAACGCTCCACGTCCGACACCATCGCCTCGACCTGCTCGTAGTCCGTGACGTCACACCCGTACGCCAGCGCCGTACCGCCGGCCGCGCGGATCTCGCCCGACACTGCCTCGGCGCGCGCCGCGTGGAAGTCGTTCACGACCACCGTGGCCCCGTGGCCGGCACAGTGCAGCGCCACCTGCCGCCCCACTCCCTGGCCGGCCCCCGTGACCAGCACGGTCCGGCCAGAAAGGCTCAGCAGATCATCCATGGCGATCCCTTCCTCAAGCTCTGCTAATCAGGACGGGGCGAACCGGGGCGCGCGCTTCTCGGCAAACGCCCGGATGCCCTCGGCGAAATCAGCCGACCCGATATACGCCGCGGCCTCCCGCCGTTCGCGCCGCAGCGCCACCTCCCGCGGCACCTGCAGTCCCTCATCGACCAGCGCCTTCATCGCCGCGATCCCGGCTGCGCTCTTGCCGGCGATCGTGGCGACCAGCGCGTCCACCTCGCCAACCAGCCGCTCGTCTTCGACCAGGCACGTGATCAGGTCAGTGCCAGCCAGCTCACTGGCCGCCAGCGTCACGCCGGTGAACATCAGGTGCTTGGCCCGCGCCACCCCGATCCGCCGCGGCAGCCGCACGGTCGCCCCGCCCGCCGGGAACATCCCGTAGTTCGCGTGCGCGTCCCCGAACGCGGCCGAACGGCCTGCCACCACCAGGTCGCAGCACAGCACCAGCTCCAGGCCGCCGGCCAGCGCCGGCCCGTGCACGGCCGCGATCACCGGCTTGGCAAAGCTCTCCACCCGGTCGAAGACGGCGCCGAGCCTGGGCAGCAGGTCAGTCTCCGAGCCGAGCACCTGCTTAAGATCGGCCCCCGCGCAGAACGCCCGCCCTTCCCCGGCGATCACCACGGCCCTGACCCGATCATCTGCCGCCAGATCCAGCCCCTGGTGCAAACCCGAGGCCACTTGGGCGGTGAGGGCGTTCAGCGCCTGCGGCCGGTTCAGCCACAGCCACAGCCCACTACCGCGCTGCTCGATCCGGACCGCTTCGCCGCTCATCACGGAGCCTCAGTCCCGGCTCAGGATCGTTACGACGCACGCGGCCGCCTCCGGGTGCAGGTACCCGCCCGCGTTCTCGGCCAGCCCGACCCGGGCCCCCGGAACCTGCCGGGCCCCGGCCCGGCCGCGCAACTGCGTGACCAGCTCTACCAGCTGGGCGCATCCCGTGGCCCCGACCGGATGCCCGCGCGAGACAAGCCCCCCGTCCGGGTTGACCGGAATCCGGCCGCCCAGCGCGGTGGCGCCCGAGGCGAGCAGCTTCGGTCCCTCACCCCATCCGCACAGCCCCAGCTCCTCGTACATGATCAGCTCGGCCGGCGCGGCGGCGTCATGCACCTCCACCACGTCCAGGTCCTCCGGTCCCAGCCCGGCCTCCCCGTACGCGGCCGCCGCCGTCCGCTGCTCCAGCGGCTCCGCCGGCGCAGCCGACCCACCCACACCCGAGCGCCTACCCACACCAGAGCGCAGGGCAGACGCCCGGATCCGCACCGCTCCCTCCCGCGCCCCAGCCACGTCAGCCGCAGACACGTCGGCCGCGCGCAGCACCAGCGCCGCTGCGCCATCCGCGATCGGTGAGCACATCAGCATCGTCAGCGGCCCCGCCACCACCCGGCTGGCCAGGATCTCCTCCCGGCTCAGTGGCCGCCGGTACTGGGCGTTGGGGTTCAGCGCCCCGTGCGCCGAGTTCTTCACCGCCACATCCGCGAAGTCCTCGGCTGTCGCGCCCGTCCGGGCCTGGTACGCGGCGGCGATCCGCGCGTATACCGCCATGAAGAACGACCCAGCGGGCTCCTTGCTCCCCGTGAGCTCAGCAGTAATCTCGGCCAGCCGCTCCTGGTCGGCGCCGCTGGTCATCGCGGCCAGGATCTCCGCGGTGGGACGTCCGCTCATCTTCTCGGTGCCGCACACCACCGCCGTGTCGTACATGCCGGCCCGGATCCCGGCCAGCGCCACATGCAGCGCGCTGGAGGAGGTCGCGCAGGCGTTCTCGACGTTGATGACGGGGACGCCGGCCAGCCCGGCGCCGGCCGCGACGACCTGGCCGCGGATCATCTCCTGCCCGTCCAGCACGCCGGCCATCGCGTTGCCATGCACCAGCAGGCCGACGTCGGAGGCCGCCAGGCCCGCGTCCGCCAGCGCCATCCCGATCGCCTCGGCCCCGAGCGAGCTGACCGTCGCGTCCGCATGCTTCCCGAACGGGGTGATCCCCACCCCGACCACGTCCACCTGCCGCATCGCGTTCACCTCAATTTCTTAACTAGCTAGTTAAGAAATAAACACAGCCTGGGCAGGATGTCAAGGCCGCCGAACGGGCTGCGTTTAAGCGCTCTCTAAACCAACCGGTAAGCTAACGAGGCGAATCGCGGGAGGGAGTGCCGATGGGCAGGTCGCGTGCTATTGACACGCAGGCTCTGGTCGCCGCGGCGGCCCGGGTGTTCGAGCGGCGCGGCTTCGCGGACGCGACCTTGGACGATATCGCCGCCGAGGCAGGCGTCAGCAAGCCCACGGTGTACCAGTACGTCTCGTCCAAGCAGCGGCTGCTGGAGATCATCGTCGAGCAGGCCATCTACCCGCTGCGCGACGGTATCGAGCAGATCGTGGAGAGCACGGCGGGGGCGGGGGAGAAGCTGGAAGCCTACGTCCGCCTGCACGTGAATGCGGCGATCCGCTACAAGCCGTACTACGTCGTGCTGATGGCGGACCAGCATCAGCT
>JBAPYC010000883.1:0-14456 GCA_049284535.1 Streptosporangiaceae bacterium | reverse complement strand
CTCCCGTGCTGCGGGCAATGGCGCCGGGCGCGATCCGGAGCCGCTGCTCGCTGAGCTGGCAGGCCGGGCGCTCGGCCGGCTCGCGGCACCTGGCGGGCCCGCCGCGCTGACCATCCGCTTTCGCCCGCGTATTCCTGGCGTGACACATTCCGGCGAAAGTTGTTTGAACTATATCGCCGGGCCAGTCGTAGTAATCGGTGGGAGGGGAGCATTTACGTGGTTGCTCCGGCGAGTCCCATCTAGGGGCCTCGTGCGCACGTGGGAGGGCGCGCGACCGGACATCCGTTAAGCGTAGTTCTCGACGTCCCTCCAGCATGACCTGTCATCGATGAGGAGGGCATCGTGTCAGTAATTTCTGTTCCGCAGGCCTTTAACGAAGACAACCTGTTTGTGGACCTGCACGGGATTTTTGGCCAGTCGCTGTACCTGAAATGCGAAGGCTTCAACTTCGCAGGATCCATCAAGCTCAAGGCGGCTACCGAGATGGTGGAAGCGGCCGAACGGGGCGGCGTTCTCACGCCGGACTCGATCTTGATCGAGTCGTCATCGGGAAACCTTGGAGTCGCGCTGAGCATGATCGCGGCGAGCAAGGGCTACCGGTTCATGTGCGTGACCGACTCCCGCTGCAATCTGTCCACCAGGCTGCTGATGGAGGCGCTGGGCGCCGAGGTGCACATCGTCACCGAGCCAGATCCGGTGGACGGCTTCCTGGGCGCGCGGCTGGCCTACGTGAAGGCAAGGTGCACCGCCGACGACCGCTACGTCTGGCTCAATCAGTACGGCAACCAGGGCAACTGGCGGTCGCACTACCGGACCACGGCGCCGGCCATTGCGCGGGAGTTCCCGCAGCTTGATGTGTTGTTTGTGGGGGCCGGCACCACCGGCACGCTAATGGGCTGCGCGCGCTGGTTCCGGCAGTGGCACCGCCCGGTGCGGATCGTGGCCATTGACACCGTCGGCTCGGTGATCTTCGGCGGTCCACCTGCACGCCGGATGATCCCGGGGCTGGGCATGACGGTCCGGCCGCCGTTGCTGGATGAATCGTATGTCGACGAGGTGATACGGGTGGAGGAAGCCGACGCCATCCGCAGCTGCCACCAGCTAGCCCGGCGGGGGTTCTTGTTCGGTGGCTCCACCGGCACGGTGGTCAGCGGCGCGATGAGCTGGCTGGCCGACCACGACGCCGGCCACCTGACCGCTGTGGCCATCTCGCCTGACCTGGGCGAACGCTACCTCGACACCGTCTATCAGACCAACTGGGTTGAGGCTATCTACGGCAAGGACGTACTGAGCCTCGCTCCGACCGCGTCCTGACGAGGGGATCGCGTCATGGGAATGCCAACTCTGATCGCCAGGCCGGCCCCCGGCCGCGCCACCGGCAGCGCTGCCGGTGGCGGCAGCGCCACCGCCACTGGCACCGGCAGTGCCACCGCGGCCAAGCTGGCCGGGGTCCTGGCCGAGGTCATGCGCACCGACCAGGTGCCACCTGACAGCCACTTCTTCGACGAGCTCGGCGCCGACTCACTGGTCATGGCCAAGTTCTGCGCCCGGCTGCGCAAGCGCGAGGACCTGCCGTCAGTGTCCATGCAGGACATCTACGCCAACCCGTCGATCCGCAGCCTGGCGCGCTCACTCGGCCTGGACGGGGCCGCGCCCGAGTCCGGCCCCCGGGCCCTGGCCCGGCCGGAGCTGGATGACGTGGCCACGCTTATCCAGCCGCGGGACCCGGTCCTGACCCGGCAGGTAGGGTCGGCCAGCACGCGGCAGTACCTCGTATGCGGCTCACTGCAGCTGCTGTTCTTCCTCGGATACGCCTGGGCCGCGGCCCTGGTCGGCGCCCGGGCCTACGGCTGGATCTCGGACGCGCACGGCTACGCCGACATCTACCTGCGGTCGGTCGTCTTCGGCGGGGCCGGCTTCGTCATCTTGTGCGCCGTCCCGATCGCGGCCAAGTGGATCCTGATCGGCCGCTGGAAGCCGCAGCAGATCCGCATCTGGAGCCTGGGGTACGTCCGCTTCTGGATCGTCCGGACCCTGGTCCGGTCGAACCCGCTGGCCTTCCTGACCGCGGGATCACCGCTGTACAACTGGTATCTGCGGGCTCTGGGGGCGAAGATCGGGCCGGGCACGGTCATCTTCTCCCACCAGGTGCCGGTCTGCGCCGACCTGCTCACGATCGGGGCGAACACGCTGATCCGCAAGGACGCATTCTTCGGCTGCTACCGCGCGCACTCGGGCTGGATCCAGACCGGCACCGTCACCATCGGCCGGAACGTGTTCATCGGCGAGAAGACCGTGCTCGACATCAACACGTCCATGGGGGACGTGTCGCAGCTCGGCCATGCCTCGGCGCTGCACAGCGGCCAGGCCGTCCCGGTGGCCCAGCGCTGGCACGGCTCCCCGGCGCAGCGCACCGGCGTGAACTACCTGCGGGTGTCGTCGCGGCCGTGCGGCCGCTGGCGCCGGTTCCGGTTCGGCGCCGTCACCCTGGCGTGCCTGTTCCTGCTGTACCTGCCGCTGGCCGAAGGCGGCGTGTTCGGCCTGCTGACCGCGGTCCCGATGCTCGGCCGGGTGATCGACCCCAGCATGGGCGCGATTTCCTCGCTCTCCCTGTACCGGGACGCGGCGATCATCTCGGCGGTGCTGTTCTTCGTGCCGGCGGTCCTCGGCCTGATCGTCGTGGCCGTCCTGCCGCGGCTGCTCAGCCTGGTGGTCAGGCCGGTCGCGGTCTACCCGCTGTTCGGCTTCCACGACCGGATCCACCGGGCCATCGTGCGCCTGACCAGCATGAAGTTCTACACCCGCCTGTTCGGCGACAGCTCGTTCATCGTCTACTACCTGCGCTGGCTGGGGTATGACCTCGGCGAGGTCACCCAGACCGGGTCGAACTTCGGCACCGAGGTGGGACACGACACCCCGTACCTGAGCATCATCGGCAGCGGGACGATGGTCGCCGACGGCCTGTCGATCCTGAACGCCGACTTCTCCACCACGTCGTTCCGGGTCTCACCGGTGTACATCGGCGGGCACAGCTTCTTCGGCAACAACATTGCCTACCCGGCCGGCGGCCTGGTCGGCGACAACTGCCTGGTCGCCACCAAGGCGATGATCCCGCTGGACGGCGAGGTCCGGCACGGGGTGGGCCTGCTCGGCTCGCCGTCCTTCGAGATCCCGCGGACGGTCGAGCGGGACGCCTCGATGGCCATCGAGGGCGATGACCTGCGCCGCGCGCTGCGCACCAAGAACTGGCACAACCTGCGGACCATGGGCATCTTCCTGGCCGGCCGGTGGCTGCACCTGTTCCTGGTCACCGTGTTCGCGCTGGCCGCCTTTGACGCCTACGGCGGGTTCGCCCAGCTGGAGATGGCCTCCCTGCTCGCGCTGAGCATTCTCATCTCGCCGCTCTACTTCGTGCTGCTGGAGCGCGCGATCAGGGGCTTCCGGCGCCTGCAGCCGAGGTACTGCTCGATCTACGACCCGTATTTCTGGCGGATCGAGCGCCTCTGGAAAGTACCGGGCGAGGGATACCTGCACATGTTTGACGGCACACCATTCAAGAACCTGATCTGGCGCGGCCTGGGTGTCCGGGTCGGCAAGAGGGTCTTCGACGACGGCTGCTACATCACCGAGCGGACCCTGACCACGATCGGCGATGACGTCATGCTCAACGCCGGGACCAAGATCCAGTGCCACTCCCAGGAGGACGGCGCATTCAAGTCTGACCGGACCACCATCGGCTCCGGCGCCACCGTCGGGGTGGGCGCGATGGTCCACTACGGCGTGACCATGGGCGAGCGGTCAGTGCTCGCCCCGGATTCCTTCTTGATGAAGGGCGAGGAAATCCCGCCGCACGCGCGGTGGGGGGGAAACCCCGCGAGGGAGATGTGACATGACTGTTATGAGCTTGCCTGAGACGTTTGCCGAAAGCGGCCGTGAGTACTGGCGCGGGGTGCTGCTGAGCGGGGGGTTCACCGCCATCCCGCGGTGGACGGCCGAGCCGGTGCCCGGCGTTGCGCAGCACGAGGCCGCCATCCCCGGCGACCTGGTGGACGACCTGCGCCGGCGTCTGGAGGTGCCGCTGAGCTCGGTCCTGCTGGCCGCGCACCTCAAGGTACTAGCGGCGCTGTCGGGTGAAACCAGGGTAGTGACGGGTTACGTGGCCGCGCCGGGTGGCCTGCCACTGCCCTGCCGGTGCGAGGTTGGGTCCGGGTCGTGGCGCACGCTGGCGCTGGAGGCCCACCGGACCGAGTGGGAGCTGCTGTCGCACCAGGATTTCGGCGTTGGGGAACTGCGGGGCGAGCTGGGCCTGACCGGGCCGATGTTCGAGACCGTGTTTGATTCGGCCGGCGACGATCGCGGCCTGGCGCCGGACACCGTGCTGCGGGTCGGGATCGGGCGGCATCGCGGGCGGCTGGTGCTGCGGTTGCGGTACCGGACCGATGCCCTGGACGCGGCCGCCGCGGACCGGATCGCCGGCTATCACCTGACCGCCCTGGCGCTGATCGCCGCCGATCCGGACGGCCCGCACGGCACCGCGAGCCTGGTCGGCCCGCACGAGCGCGAGTATCAGCTCGAGGGGCTGGCCGGCCCGCGGCGGGAGCTGCCCGCCCAGCGGGTGCACGAGCTGTTCGAGGCCCGGGTGCGGGAGCACCCAGGGTCCGTCGCGGCCGTCTGCGGCGACCGCCAGTGGACCTATGCCGAGCTCAACGCGCACGCGAACCGGCTGGCGCGGGCCCTGCTGGCCCGCGGGCTGCAGCGCGAGGGCGTCGTGGCCGTGGTGACCGAGCGGAACCTGGACTGGCTGGCCGCGGTGCTGGCGATCTTCAAGGCCGGCGGGGCGTACCTGCCCATCGAGCCGCACTTCCCGGCCGACCGCATCGCGGTCACGCTGAGCCGGGCCGGCTGCCAGCTGGTGATTACCGAGCCGGGCGCCATGGGCATGCTCGGCGCGGCCCTGGATGGCCTGGACGGCATCGGGACCCTGTTCACCGGATCCGCCTACGGCGAGGGCCACGGCGACGGCGACCTGGGCATCGAGGTCAGCCCCGGTCAGCTCGCTTACATCTACTTCACCTCCGGGTCCACCGGTGAGCCCAAGGGGGCGATGTGCGAGCACGCGGGCATGGTCAACCACCTGTTCGCCAAGATCGACGACCTGGGCATCGGCGAGGGCCAGGTGGTCGCCCAGATCGCGCCGCAGTGCTTTGACATCTCGCTGTGGCAGCTGGTCTCCGCGCTGCTGGCGGGCGGCCGGACCCTGCTGGTCGGGCAGGAGACGATCCTGGAGGTCGGCCGGTTCCTGGACACGATCACCGCCGGCCGGGTCAACGTCATGCAGGTGGTCCCCTCCTACCTGGAGGTCGTGCTGTCCTACCTGGACCAGCACCCGCGGGAGCTGCCGGACCTGCGCTGCGTGTCGGTGACCGGGGAGGCGCTGAAGAAAGAGCTGGCGGAGCGCTGGTTCGCGGCCATGCCCGGGATCAAGCTGGTCAACGCCTACGGGCTGACCGAGACCTCGGACGACACCAACCACGAGGTCATGGACCAGGCGCCGGACGGAGACCGGGTGCCGCTCGGCCGCCCGGTGAACAACGTGCGCGTCTACGTGGTCGATGAGCAGCTGTCCCCCGTGCCGCTGGGCTCGCCTGGCCTGATCGCTTTCTCCGGCGTGTGTGTCGGGCGGGGCTACATCAACGACCCCGAGCGCACCCGGCAGGCCTACCTGGCCGACCCCTACCACCCGGCCGAGCGGCTCTACCTGGGCGGGGACTATGGCCGCTGGCGGCCAGACGGCAAGCTGGAGTTCCTGGGCCGCCGCGACAGCCAGGTCAAGATCAGCGGGTTCCGCATCGAGATCGGCGAGATCGAGAACACGCTGCTGCAGGTGCCCGGCGTCCGGGACGGCGCGGTCGTGGTGGCCGGGCGCCCGGGCCAGGGGCAGCGGCTGCTGGCCTTCTATTCCGGCCCGCGGGCGCTGCCCGCGGAAGACCTGCGGGACCGGCTGGGCCGCTCGCTCCCGGTCTACATGGTGCCGGCCGCCTTCCACTGGCACGAGCAGCTGCCACTGACCGCCAACGGCAAGATCGACAAGAAGGCGCTGACGGCCCTGGCGGCCGAGCTCGCCGACGCGGCGGCCACGGACGACGCGCCGGCCACGCCGGCCGAGCGGCGGGTAGCGGCGGCCTGGGCGGAGATACTCGGCCTGCCGGTGACGCGGATCAGCCGGAGCGACAACTTCTTCGACCGCGGCGGCAGCTCGCTGTCGGCCGTCAAGCTGGCCATCGCCCTGGGCCGGGTGGTCTCCCTCAAGGAACTCACCGGTCATCCGGTGCTGGCCGACATGGCCGCGCTGATCGACGGGCAGGCCAGTGCGAGCGGGCCGGGCGGCGATGCCCAGCAGAGTGGTTCCCGGCAGAGCCATTCTCTGCAGGCCCATCCCCAGCAGGCCGCTCCCCAGCAGGCCGCTCCCCAGCAAGCCCCTGCCCAGCAGACACTGCTCCAGCCGCTGGGCGAACCGGGCGACGGCGCCGGGCTGGCCCTGGTGTGCTTTCCCTACGCCGGCGGCAACGCGGTGAACTTCCAGCCCCTGGCGGCCGCGCTGCGCGGCAGCGGACTGGCCATCTACGCGGTTGAGCTGCCCGGGCACGACTTCGGTGCCCGCGGGACCGGGGAGTTCGCGTCGCTGGACCGGATCGCCGGCGCGGTGGCCGGTGAGATCACCGCGCGCGGGCTGAGCCGGGTAGTGCTGTGGGGCCACTCCTCCGGTGCCGCGTTCGCCCTGGCCACGGCGGCCAGGCTGGCCGGGCAGGGCGTGGACGTCCAGCACGTGTTCCTCGGCGCGCAGCTGCCGGGTGAGGCGGCCGCGCGGCGGGCCGGCATCGCCCGGCTCGGCGGGCGCAGCGACGCCCAGATCGCCGCGGATCTGCTGGCGATGGGCGGCTACACCGATCTGGGCGAGCTGGACGCGGCCCGGATCGCGGCGGCCTACCGGCACGACTGCGTGTCCGCGCACCAGTACATCGCCGGCGCCCTGGAGCGCCGTCCGGCGACCCGGCTGAGCGTGCCGGTCACCGTGGTGGTGGCCGCGGACGACCCGTACACGGCGGACTCCGCCGACCGCTACCGCGACTGGTCGCTGTTTGCCGAGGCGGTCAGCCGCCACGAGCTTGCCGACGGCGGCCACTACTTTCTGCGTACCCGCCCGGCCCAGGCGGCCGCGGCCGTCCTCGCGGCCGTGCTGGCCCCGGCCTCCTCCGCTTCTTGATCAGTCACTGAAAGGAAAGCTGTCATGTCACACTCATCACTGGCCTCCCTGCTGGATCTGGACCTGCAGCCAGGCAAGCCCCCGCTGGTGCGGGCCGGCGCGGACGGGGACCCGGCGCACTGGGCCGCGGCTCACCGCGAAGCGCTGCGCGCCGTGGTCACCGAGCACGGCAGTGCGCTGGTCCGCGGTCTGGGGCTGCGCGACGCGGCCGGGACGGCCGCCGTCTTCGGGCGGCTGGCGGACCGCCTGATGCCCGAGCGGGAGGCCTTCGCCCCCCGGCAGCCCCACCCGGGCGGCCAGTCCTCGGCCACGCTGTATTCGGTCACGCCCTGGCCGCCGAACCAGCAGATGTGCATGCACCACGAGCTGAGCTACCGGCTGGAGTTCCCCGGACTGATGCTGTTCGCCTGCCTGACCCCGCCGGCCAGCGGCGGGGCGACCGCCGTGGCGGACGCGCCGGCCGTGCTTGACGCGCTGCCCGCTGGCCTGGTGCAGCGGTTCGAGGCCGAAGGCTGGCTGCTCGTCCGCAACTACAACGAGGACTTCGGGGCCTCACTCGACCAGGCGTTCGGCACCGACGACCGCGACGCGGTGGAGCAGTACTGCCGGGCCAACGCGATCGGGTTCGAGTGGCAGCCGGACGGGGTACTGCGCACCTGGCAGCGCCGCCCGGCCGTGGTCCGCCACCCGGTCACCGGGCAGCGCTGCTGGTTCAACCAGATCGCGTTCCTCAACGAGCGGACCATCGACCCCGAGGTGCGGGAGTACATGGTCGACATGTACGGCGAGGACGGCCTGCCGTTCACCACCCGGTTCGGCGGCGGCGCCCCGATCGGCGAGGACATCGTGCAGCTGCTCAACGACACCTACGAGGCGCACACCGCGCGGGAGCCCTGGCAGGCCGGCGACCTGCTGGTCGTGGACAACATCCGCAGCGCGCACAGCCGGGAGGCGTTCGAGGGCCCGCGCCAGGTGCTCGCCGGGCTCGGCGACCCGGTGCAGCTGGCTGACCTGGCGGGGGGCTCACGGTGAGCGCCACGGTGACGGTGCCGGAGTTCGCGGTCATCTCCGGCGGCCAGGTCCGCCACGCCCTGCGGGGCCGGGAACGGCAGATCACCGAGCTGGTCGAGGACACCTACCGGCTGCACAGCGCCGGTGACTCGGTGAACCCGCCCTCCTATTTCCTGCAGTTCCCGGACCGGCCGAACGCCCGGATCATCGCGCTGCCCGCCTCGATCGGCGGCTCGCTCCGGGTAGACGGCCTGAAGTGGGTGTCCAGCTTCCCGGACAACGTCGCGGCCGGGATCCCGCGGGCCTCGGCCGTGCTGATCCTCAACGATCACGACACGGGCTACCCGTTCGCCTGCCTGGAAAGCTCGATCATCAGCGCCACGAGGACGGCGGCGCTGGCAGCGTCGGCCGCGGGCTGGCTTAGCCGGGGCCGCCCGCGGCCGGCCCGGGTTGGGTTCTTCGGCACCGGCCTGATCGGCCGTTACATTCACACGTTCCTGGCCGGCAACGGCTGGACGTTCGACGAGATCGGCGTGCACGACCTGTCGCCCGACAGCGTGGCGGGCTTCCGCGGTTACCTGGAGAACTCCGGCGTGACCGGGCAGATTACCTGCTACGACCAGGCCGAGGACCTGATCCGCGCCAGCGACCTGGTGGTCTTCGCCACCATCGCCGGGACGCCGCACGTGACCGAACCATCATGGTTCAAGCACAACCCGGTGGTGCTGCACGTGTCCCTACGGGATCTGGCGCCGGAGATCCTGCTGGAGTCGGTCAACCTGGTCGACGACGTGGAGCACTGCCTCAAGGCCAGCACCTCACCGCACCTGGCCGAGCAGCTCACCGGCAGCCGGGACTTCCTGGCAGGCACGCTGGGCGACGTGATGGCCGGCCGGGTGAGCGTGCCGGCCGACCGCACGGTGGTGTTCTCGCCGTTCGGCCTCGGCGTGCTGGATCTGGCCGTGGGCAAGCACGTCTATGACGAGGTGACCCGGGCGGGCCAGCTGAACGTGGTCGACGACTTCTTCCACGAGCGGCGCCGTTACGGGTAAGCGCCGGGACGTGGGGTGGCCCGCTCGATGGCGGGCCACCCCACGTCGGCGTCGTGCTCTGCCTTTTCCGCCTTGCCGCCGCCCCGCAGGCCGAACAGCCGCTTGGAGTACAGCAGGTACGCGGCGATGGCCACGTTGATGACGAAGGTGAGCACCTTGAGCCAGGAGATGGTCTTGGTCAGCTCGTAGATCTCGTACGGGATGAACACAATCGTCGCGATGAAGGTCAGGTACTCCGCCCAGCGCTTGGCGAACCACAGGCCGACGGCCTCGATCCCCTCCATCACCGCATAGGCGGCGATGGCCACGCCCAGCAGGTACAGGTTCCTGATGCTGATCGCGAACAGCGACCGCAGCTCCTTGACGATGCCCTGGTTGCTGCTGACCACCGGGCCGCCGACGCCGCCTTGGAGGTCATCCAGGACCCGGGTGAACTCCGCGTTCAGCGCGGCCCGGTTGTTGGCGAACAGCAAGATGGCCGCGGCCAGGGAGCCCAGGACCAGGAAGTGCACCAGCCGGTCGAGCGCGATCAGCCGCAGCACGTAGCGGTCACGCAGCGGCTTGCCCCGCAGCGGCAGGGCGATCTCGTCCCGGGGTGGCAGATACTTGCGGCCCGGGTGGGCCGGCGGGGTCAGCGCCAGCCAGGAGTCGCAGCGCAGGCACCGGTACCAGCGCAGGCCGTCTGCCTCCCGGACGAACAGGGCGTCGTCCGGGCGCAGCTCGGCGGTGTCGGTGCCGAGCAGCTCGTGGCCGTGCAGGCCGCAGCCGATCAGCTCGTACCGCAGCCGGGGGAGGTACCGGCGCGTTTTCTCGGTGCCCGGTGGCGGGGTGTGCGTAGCCTCCGTCATCCGAGAAAGGTAACAGCTCGGCCGCGGTACTAGCGCCGCGGTACCGGCGAGGTTATGGCGCAGGCGGGATGTTGGCGTTGTTGCGGAAGAGGTTCTGCGGGTCGTATTCGGCCTTGAGGCGGCCGAGCCGGGCGAACTTCTCCGGGCCGCCAAAGGCCTCGACCACCCGGTCCTGCTCGTCGAAGTTGAGCATGTTGGAGTAGACGCCCTGGCCAACCCAGGGGGCCAGGTCCGCGACGATGCCCCGGGTGCGGCTGATGTAGTCGGGGTCGTCAGCCGGGTCGTCCCAGCGCATGGCGAAGTTGAGCCAGAGCAGGTAGCCGCGGTTGGCGAACGCGGAGTCGGCCTCGGGCACGTCGCCGATGGCGCCGCCCAGGCCGATGATCTCCACCTCGCCCTCCATCGGCATGTCCTTCCAGAACGCATGCAGCTTGTCGATGGCCTCGTCGGCCAGATCGGCGACGTGGGCTTCCTTGGTGTAGTAGCGGTGGCCGTTCTCGAACTCGACGTCGATGAGACGCTGCACGCCCGCACCGAAGGGCAGCACCGTGGTGGCCTTGATGCAGGGCTGGCCGATCTCGGTCAGCTGCCCGATCGTCTCGACGCCTTCGGGGTCCTCGGCGTCGTCCAGCCACATTGACACCAGCATGACCAGCCGCTTGCCCACGTACTCTGGCGGGACGAAGGGCAGGGCCGGCATATCGTGCTTGAGCGCACCGTGCCAGCCGACCGAGCGGGACAGGGTCGGCACGACGCGGGCGTAGCCGCGCAGCGCCTCGACCGCGTGCTCGGGCTCGTAACACGAGACCCCGATGCGCATCATCGGGCCGAAGTCGTGGGCGGCGAACGTGAAGCGGGTGACGATGCCGAAGTTGCCGCCGCCGCCGCGCAGCGCCCAGAACAGGTCCGGGTGCGAGTCAGCTGATACCTCGATGACCTCACCGCTGGCCAGGACGACCTCGAGTGAGACGAAGTTGTCGCAGGTCAGGCCGTGCTTACGGGAGAACCAGCCGATACCGCCGCCCAGGGCCAGGCCGCCCGCGCCGGTCTCGGACATGATCCCGGCCGGGACGATCAGGCCGTGGGGGGCCGTGGCCGCGTCGACCGTGCCGAGCATGCAGCCGCCGCCCGCGTGCACCAGCTTGCGTTCGGTGTCCACTGTGACCTCGCGCAGCCCGCTCAGGTCGATGGTCAGGCCGCCGTCGGACATGCCCTTGCCCGCCACGTTGTGCCCGCCGCAGCGGACCGAGGGCGGCAGGCCGTGCTCGCGGGCCGCGTTGACCGCGGCCACCACGTCCTCGGTGCTGGTGCAGCGCAGGATGAGCCCGGGACGCCGGTCGATCATGGCATTCCAGATCTGCCGGGCTTGCTCGTATTCGGCATGGTCGGGGCCGATGATGTCGCCCTTGAAGTGCCCGGCCAGCTGCTCGGCGATGCGTGCTCGCAGCCGGTCGTCAATTGTCGACGGTATGGCAGGGGAAAGCGGGGTAGCAGAGGTTGGCTGCGCCATTGGGGTGTTCCTTTCTTGCCTTTAAGCAGACACCGCGATGCGGCGCATAGCGTTCAGGGTGGCGGCTACGGCCTTGAGGTAGTCAGCGGTCATCGAGTCCGCGTACTCCTGCTCGGTGGCGGACCCGCCCTCAACGCCCGTGACCACGAGAGCAAAGCTAAACCGGAGCTTGAGGTCGTCCTCGGGACCCTCGATCTCGTTGGCGATGGTGCCGAGCACCGGCCCGGCGATCCGGGTGAAGGTGACCCGGTGCGGCTCCTCCATCGTGATCCGCTCGGTCATGTGCTGGCCGCGGAACTCGATGTCCCGGTCGAAGGTGGTCTCGCTGAGCCGCTGCGTGACCTCGCACTGGGTCATGGCCGGCACGAAGGGCAGGGCGTTGTTGGCCTTGAGCACCAGCCCGGCCCACACGGCCTTGCGGTCGAGCTCGGGCTCGCCGGGCACGTTGACCGGCAGCTGATGGGTCACGAAGATCATGTGTTCTCCTTTACGGGATTGATGAGGCTGCCGAGCCCGTCAATGGTGACCCGGACCACGTCGCCGTCGCGCAGGTACAGGCCGCGGGCCACGCCGACCCCGGCGGGCGTGCCGGTGGCGATCACGTCACCCGGCTCGAGGGTGACGACCCGGCTGGCCGCGCTGACCAGCTCCGCGACCGGGCAGACCATGTCGGCGGTGGATTCGTCCTGCTGAAGCTCATCGTTGACCCACAGCCGCAGCCGCAGGTCCTGGGGGTCCGCGACCTGGAAAGCCGGCGTCAGGCCGGGCCCCAGCGGCAGCGATCCCTCCATCGACTTGGCGGCGAACCAGTCGTAGCTGAAGGCAGCGGCCGGCACGATGTCACGCTTGTGGTAGCCGCGCGCCGTCACGTCGTTGGACACGCAATACGCGGCCACGTGATACCCCGCCCGTTCGGCCGGTATGTCTTTGCCCTTCAGCCCGATGACCACGGCCAGCTCGGCCTCCCAGTCGTACCGGGCGCGGTCCGGGGCACTGATCGTGATCGGGTCGTGGGGGCCGATGACCGAGGTGGTGGGGGCCTTGAGGAAGAAGAACGGCTCCCAGCCCTGCTCGGGGACCTCGCCGCCCATCTCGCGCATGTGCTTGCGGTAGTTGACCCCAGCGCAGATGACCTTGCGTGGCCACTGCACCGGCGGCAGCAGCCGGTCGCAAGTGACCACCGGGGCGTCGGTGATGTCCAGCTCACGCAGCACGCCCTCGGCCGCGGCCCAGTCCTCCAGCAGTTCCAGGGGGCTGGACCAGCGCTTCAGGTCGGTCGGCGCGACCAGCGTGCCGTCCTCGCGCAGCACCCCGAACCCGTCCGTGCCCTGGGCGGTGTAGGAGGCAAGGGACCAGGTCATATGCGGGCTCCCGTTATCTGATCGTGGACGCAGGCGATGTCCTTCTCACCCCAGCCGTCGGCCATGGCCTTGTCGAAGACCTCCTTGGCGGCGGTGAAGACGGGGGCGTTCAGGCCGGTCTGGGCCGCGTAGTCCTCGATCTGCTCCAGGATGGGATGCAGGGTGGCCACGGGGCCGGGCGCGGGAGACCAGGCACGTTCGGCCATCAGGGGCGCACGCATCTTCCAGATAGCCGAGCTGGCGATGGAATCGTCCAGGGTCGCCATGACCTGGTTCAGGTCCAGGCCGCTGGATTTCGCCATGGCCATGGCCTCCGCGGCGGCCACGGTGTGCACCGCGAGCAGCAGGTTGGCGATGTACTTCAGGTGCGCGCCGGTGCCGAACTCGCCGGTGTAGATCCATTTGCCGGTAGCGTCCAGGACCGGCCGGACGTGCTCTGCGTTATCCGGGTCGCCGGAAACGAAGGCGGTGGCCAGCCGGGGCCTGACCATGGCCGGGGTGCCGCTGACCGGGCAGTCGAGCAGGTCGCCGCCGCGGGCCCGGACCGCGTCCCGCAGCCGGGCCTTGCGGTCGACGTCGACGGTGCTCATCTCGATGTGCACGGTGCCGGGCTTGAGGGTGGCTAGGGTGCCCTCCGGACCGGTGATGATCTCCTCGACGTCCTCGGCGCCGGGCAGGATCGACAGCAGCACGTCGGCGTTCTCGGCCACCTCGGCCGCGCTGGCCAGCGGGACGCCGCCCGCCGCCGCGAGCTCGGGCGAGCCGCTGCGCCGGTAGCCGGTGACGCTGAAACCGCGCTCCAGCAGGTTCTGTGCGATGGGCAGCCCCATCTTGCCCAGACCGATTACCCCAACTCGCTCCATCGCCGCCTCCTCGCAACGGGCATGGGTAAACTGTATGCAGTTTGGCGATGCAGTTTCAAGAGGCGGCCGCCAGAAACTGCATGCACTTTTCGCGGCAGGCAGCTTCTGGCGGCGCAGTTCCTGGTGGCGCGGCTTCCGGTGGGCCGGCGGTCAGGACTTCGGCTGCAGCAGGAGATAGACCGTCTCCCCGCCGATGGTCGCTGACTTGTAGTGCGCCTTGACCCAGGCCGTGATCTGGCTGAACGACCCCTGGCCGCCTGGGCCGCCGCCCATGCCGCCGCCGGCGATGTAGTAGGTGATGTCGCCCGCCTTGACCCACTTCTCGAACTGGGCCAGGGTCGGCGCGGGGTCGCTGCCGGTGAACCCGCCCATGGCCATGACCGCCTTGCCGCCGCTCGCGAGCTCCAGGCTGGCGGCGCTCTGCGATCCCTCGACCGCCGCTGCCCACCGGGTCGTGGTCTTCTCCAGCGCCTTGACCAGCGCGGATGAGGTGCTGACGCCGCTGGCGCCGCCGGCCGCTCCGCCCGGGGCCGCCCCGGCCCGGCCG
>JBAPYC010000882.1:0-5468 GCA_049284535.1 Streptosporangiaceae bacterium | reverse complement strand
CACCTGGAGCATGTCCTACGACCATCGCCTGGAACCGCAGCAGGTACCCGCCGATGTCAAGACCTGCGGGGGGATGAGGCAATGGCTCCTGGCAGCCGGCGGAGCCGACACGTCGGCGACCGATATCAGGCTTCATCTGGTAGGGACAGGAGACAGCACCGTGACAATAAGCGGAGTGCATGCGCAAATTCTCAGCCGCTTGCCGACGTCTCCCACCACCCTCGTCGATTGCCCGAGTGCCGGCGAGGTCGCGACGCCCGCGGTCGCGCTGGACCTCGGCCAGGATGAACCAGAGGCTATGGAGGTAAAGGCGCCACCCTCAGGGACCCTTCCCGCTGGGAGCCTCAGCGGACGCCTGGGCGCATCTTTCTTCGCCACTCATACAATTATCCTGACGAAAGGCGAGCCGTTCGACATCTCGATCACGGGCTTCACGGCGGGAACTCAGAGTGTGCGGTGGAGGGTCATGGTCGATTATGAGATTAATGGCCAGCAGCACAGCATCCCAGCGACAGGTCCGACCTTCATGACGGCGCCGTTGCTCTGTGGCAAGGCTTACGGTCAGTACTTCGAATGGGCCTGGTACACGCGACCCGAGCACCTCGTCCAGACGACGCAGAACTCCCCGAGCTGCGCGGCTAACACCTTGCCGTATTAACTTGAGTTGCCCGCTGCCCGGAAGCGCCGGACCCGGACGACGGGCAAAGATCATGTTGCGCTGCGCGGAGGGCGGGACGAACAGGGACGCCGCGCGGCGGTGTTTGCGAGTGCGGTATTGCCACATCTCAGGTAGCGGCGCGGGCGACGTTGATGATGTAGATGATGGAGGCCCCCGTATCGATCTCGTACAGAATGCGGATGCCAGGCAGATACCAGCGATAGATCCCGCTGCCGCCCCAGGCGATCGCTTCAGCGGGACGAGGCTGGTCAGCCAGCGTTGCCATCGCGTGCCGTATGGACATGAAAGCCGCCCGGTCCTCCGGCCGGATCCGGGCCAGTGCTCGCAGCGCCGTCTCCTGGACGACGACCGTGAGGCTCATCGCCCCTCGTCGGCCTCCAACTGGTCGAGGGCCGCGTCCAGGTCAGCCAGCCGTACTCCGGCCACGCCGCCCAGCCGGGCGGCGTAGTGCTCTGCTAGCGCGGCGCGATCCTCCAGGTCAGCGAGGTCGTCTACGTTGACGATGGCAACCGAGGGCTTGCCATGTTCGGTAATCGTTACCGGCCGGTGCCCATATCGAGCCTCGGCGACCAGTTCGCCCAGATGAGCCCGTGCTGTTGTCAGGCTGTAACTGTCACTCATCCTGCAAAGTGTACACTTTGCAGTCTTACTTTGGCGGGGTTAGCCTGACTCGCGTGAGACGGGATCCGCGTCAGATTCCGCGTGCCAGCCGGTAGTAGGCGGCGTTCGCGCGGATCCGGTTCTCGAAGTCGCGTGCCGTCGTCGCCTCGTCGATGACCAGCAGTTCCGTGCCAGCAATCCGGGCGTAATCCTCGAACGCCTCGATGCCCACCGCCGTGGACATGCAGGTGTGATGCGCTGCGCCCGCCTGGAGCCAGGAGGTCACGGATGTCTGGAAGTCCGGCTCCGGCCGCCACACCGCCCGCCCTACCGGCAGCCGGGGGAGCGGCTCGGCGGGCGGGATCACCTCAACAACGTTGGCGACGAGCCGGAAGCGGTCGCGCATGTCGGCCAGCGCGACGACGACGCCCGGCCCGGGGTCCGCGCTGAAGACGAGGCGGACCGGGTCCTCGCGGCCGCCGATGGACAGAGGATGGATCTCCAGCCTCGGCTTGGCCGAGGTGAGCGACGGGCATACCTCGAGCATGTGGGCGCCGAGGATGACTTCGCGGCCCGGCGTCAGGTCATAGGTGTAGTCCTCCATCAGCGACGCCCCGCCAGGCAGGCCGGCGCCCATAACCTTTGCCGCCCGGACCAGCACCGCCGTCTTCCAGTCCCCTTCGGCGCCGAATCCGTAGCCGTCCGCCATCAGCCGCTGCACCGCCAGGCCGGGCAGCTGCTTCAGCCCGCCGAGGTCCTCGAAGTTGGTCGTAAAGGCCCCGAATCCGCCGGCGTCAAGGAAGGACCGCAGTCCGAGTTCGATCGCGGCACCGTCGCGCAGCGACTGATGGCGTTCCCCGCCGCGCCGTAGCTCGGGTACGACGTCGTAGGTGTCCTCGTACTCCGCCACCAGTGCGTCGACGTCCGCCGGGGCTGCGGCGTCCACCGCGGCCACCAGATCGTTGACGCCCCACGTGTTGACCTGGACGCCGAAGATGGCTTCCGCTTCGGTCTTGTCGCCCTCGGTGACGGCCACATACCGCATGTTGTCGCCGAACCGCGCCAGCCGGAGCGACCGGGTCGCCGCCCACCCTGCCGCCGCCCGGGTCCAGGTAGCTACCTGCTCGACGACCCGCGGATCGGAAACGTGCCCCGCGACGGTCTTGCGTGGCACGGACAGCCTGGTCAGCACGTAGCCGAACTCCCGGTCGCCGTGCGCGGCCTGGTTCAGGTTCATGAAGTCGAAATCGATCGACGCCCACGGCAGCGCGACATTGGCCTGGGTGTGCAGGTGCAGCAGCGGCTTGTCCAGGGCGCTGAGCCCTGCGATCCACATCTTGGCCGGGCTGAACGTATGCATCCACGCCATGAGGCCGACCACGCGGTCGTCGGCATTCGCCTCCAGCATGGTCCTGCGGATCGCATCGTGATCGGTGAGCACCGGCTTCCACACGATTCTTGTCCGCACCGCCTGGGCTTCGGGGAGCGCTTCGGAGAGCATGGCGGCGATACCGCGCGACTGCTCCGCCACCTGGCGGAGCGTCTCCTCCCCGTACAGGTGCTGGCTTCCGGTCAGGAACCAGACCTCGAAGTCGTCCGGGGCGGTCGGTGCGGTCATTAGCGCTGCGCTCCTTCGGAATGCTCCCCGGCCTGGCCGGCCTCGGGGTTTCCGTAATACGCGTCCGGGCCGTGCTTGCGGCGAAAGTGGCGTGCGAGCAGATACGGCGGGGCATCGGCGTGCGGGTTCAGCGACAGCGTCTGGATGGCTATCTGCGCGACCGCCTCGCAGGTGATCGCGTTCTTCAGCGACTCTCCGGCGTCCTCACCCCATACGAACGGGCCGTGGTTGGCCGCCAGCGCACCGGGAACCTCCAGCGGGTCGTCGCGATCAGAACCGAACAAGTCGACGATGGCCTGGCCGGTGTTGTACTCGTAGTCCGTGGCGCATTCAGCCTCGGTAAGATCCCGCGTACAGCGGATCGGCCCGTTGAAGGCGTCGGCGTGGGTAGTACCGAGCACGGGGATATCGCGCTTAGCCTGCGCGAATGCGACCGCGGACGCTGAGTGAGTGTGAGTGATGCCGCCGACGCCGCCGAACGCCAGGTAGAGCCGGCGGTGGGTTTCGCTGTCGACGGAGGGCCTCAGGTGCCCATCCACTACCCGCCCGTCCTCGAGGTCGACCACGACGAGCTGCTCGGCGGTCAGGTCGTCGTAGGACACGCCCGAGGGCTTGATGACATACAGGCCAGCGTTGCGGTCGACGCCGCTGACGTTGCCCCACGTCAGGGTGGCGAGCCCCGCGCCCGGGATCGCCCGGTTGGCGCGGAGCACCTCGTCGCGGAGCCCGGCCGCTACGGACCTGCTCATTTCTGCTCGCCTCCCTGGGCCCCGCCGACCTGGGACAGGGCGCGGTCCCTGATCGCCCGCAGCCGGTGCATGACCTCGTTGCCGCCCCGGCCAAAATAGTCGTGCAGCCGCGCGTATTCCGCGTACAGCTCGTCGTAGACGCGGGCCCGGGTCTGGTCGGGCCGGTAGACGTCGGTCTCGAGCCGGCCCATGACCGTGGCCGCGGCCGGCACATCCGGGTAGGCGCCGGCCGCCACGGCCGCGTGAATAGCCGAGCCGAGCGCCGGTCCCTGGGCCGAGCCGATCACGCTGAGCGGGTGGCGCGTGATGTCGGCGTAGATCTGCATGAGCGGCGCGCTCTTGGTCAGGCCGCCGGCCACCACGAGCTCGGTAACCGGAACGCCCGAGGCGCTGAAGGTATCGATGATCATCCGGGTGCCGTACGCGGTCGCCTCGAGCAGCGCGCGGTAGATCTCCGGGGCCGTAGTGGCCAGCGTCAGGCCCACGATCGCACCAGATAGCCGGCCGTCGACCAGGACCGAGCGGTTGCCGCCCTCCCAGTCCAGCGCGATCAGCCCGCTGGCTCCCGGCGGCTGGGCCGCGGCCTTCTCATCCAGCAGCTGCGGCAGCGGCACGCCGCGGCGCTGGGCCTCCTCCGCGAACTCGCCCGGCACCTCGTTCCGGGTGAACCAGGCGAAGATGTCGCCGACGCCGCTCTGCCCGGCCTCATAACCCCACAGCCCGGCCACGATGCCGCCGTCCACCGCCCCGCACATGCCCGGCACCTCGGCCAGCCCGGCGCCGTTCATCACGTGGCAGGTGGAGGTGCCCATGATCGCCACCATCTTGCCCGGCGCGACCGGGCCGGCCGCGGGCACGCTGACATGCGCGTCCACGTTGCCGATGGCGACCGCGATGCCCTCCGGCAGGCCGGTCAGGGCGGCCGCGGCGGAGGTCAGGCCGCCGGCCCGGGCGCCCAGCGGGGAAATCGGATGGGCGAGCTTATCCTCGGCAAAGCCGGCGAAGCGCGGGTCGAGCGCGGCCAGGTACTCACGCGACGGGTAGCTGCCGTCCTGGAAGATGCCCTTGTACCCGGCGGTGCACGCGTTCCTGGTCTCGGTCCCGCACAGCTGCCAGACGATCCAGTCGGCCGCCTCGATCCACCGGTCGGCGCGCTCGTACATCTCGGGGTCTTCGTCCAGCACCTGGAGCGCCTTGGCGAACTGCCACTCCGAGGAGATCTTCCCGCCGTAGCGGTTGATCCACTTCTCGCCGCGCTCATGGGCGAGCGCGTTGATCCGGTCCGCGTGCGGCTGGGCCGCGTGGTGCTTCCACAGCTTGGGGTACGCGTGCGGGCGCGCCGCCAGGCCCTCCAGCTGGCACAGCGGCGTGCCGTCGGCGGTCACCGGCATGCACGTGGACGCGGTGAAGTCGGTAGCGATGCCGATGACCTGGCCCGGGTCGATGCCCGCGGCCCGGATGGCGGCCGGCACGGTCTCGCCGAGGGCCGCGGTGTAGTCGCCCGGGTCCTGCAGCGCCCAGTCGGGCGGCAGCTCGCCGTGCCCGTCCAGGGAACGGTCGATAACGCCGTGGGAGTACTCGCTGACGGCGGTGCCGGCCTCCTCGCCGTCCCTGACCCGCACCACCAGGGCGCGGGCCGACAGCGTGCCGAAGTCCACGCCGACGACGAAAGCGTCATCGCTGACCACATTGTTAGCGCTAACATCCATCTGTCCGCCTTTGGTACGTTCCTTCGAGTGCATTCTTGCCGGCCGGCGCCCGCTTCAACCCCGCCGGCCGGTTCAACGCGCCGGCCAGTTCAGCGCGCCGGCCAGTTCAACGC
>JBAPYC010000881.1:0-13818 GCA_049284535.1 Streptosporangiaceae bacterium | reverse complement strand
GCGTTGCGGTGCACGAACGCGGTGGCGCCCGGGGCGACCCGGTTGACCGCGCCGCCGAGCGCGTCGAACGCGATGCCGCCGGATGCGCCCGCCGCGCCGCCCGCCCGCTGGAACTTCTCCACGCCGGTCAGCAGGGTCCCGATGCCCTGGCTGCTCAGCGGCCTGGTGAAGTAGTCGGACTTGGCGTACTCCGACGCCCGGGACAGCTGTCCGCCGGAGACCTGGGTGGGCAGATGGCACTGGTTCACGGTCAGGCTGGCGCACCCCGCCTCGACCAGCATGGCGCGCAGCCAGGAGGTGCTCTCCAGGAACGGCGAGGACGGGCCGGAGCCGGCCAGGGCGTACAGCCTCTCCAGTTCGGCCTGGGCCTCGCCGGCGCTGCCCAGGTAGGTGCCGCCGACCTGAATGGAGGGGACAGAGCCGCCAGGCGCCGCGGCCAGGTGCAGGTTGGACCACAGCGCATCGGGGGCGTGCGGCGCCCAGGACTGCCAGGCCGCGATCACCCGCGCGGCCGCCGGCCACGGCCAGGACAGGAAGAACAAGATGATGTCGCCGGCCGGATGGGTGCGATAAGTGAAGGAGGTGACCACGCCGAAGTTGCCGCCGCCGCCGCCCCGGCAGGCCCAGAACAGGTCGGAGTTCTGGCTGCCGTCGCACGTGCGGACCTGACCGTCGGCCGTGACAATCTGGAGGGAGGAGACGTTGTCGCAGGTCAGGCCGTAAGCACGGGCGACTACACCGACGCCGCCGCCCAGGGTCAGGCCGGAGACGCCGACCGTGGGGCAGGACCCGCCCGGGACCGCCCGGCCGTGCGCGGACAGCCCGCTGTAGAAGTCGATCAGCCTGGTGCCGGCCCCGACGGTCGCGGTGGTGCCGCTGACGTTCACCCCCGCCATCCGGGTCACGTCCACGATCAGCCCGCTGGTGGAGGACCAGCCGGCGTAGCTGTGCCCGCCGCAGCGCGCAGCCACCGGCAGGCCGAACCTTCCCGCGAAGGCCAGGCAGGTGGCCACATCGTGCGGGTTGCGGCAGTAGGCGATCCCGGCCGGGTGCAGCGAGTCGAAGCGCGGGTCGAAGAGTTCCCTGGCCGTGGTGTAACCCGACTCCCCCGGGCGCACCAGCAGCCCGGACAGGTCACGGCCCAGGGCGGTCCAGTCGGCCGCAGCAGGCGGCCCAGAGGCGCGAGGCGAGCTTCCCGTAGCGCCCCCACTGGCGCCGGCACCGCCCGCTTTGGCGCCGGTCGAGCTGCTGCTCTGGCCGGTACAGGAGGCCAGCAGTCCGGCGCCGCCCGTGGCCACGGCGAACTTCAGGACCGCGCGCCGTCTTTGCCCTGCAGCCATGGCGATGGGCCTTCCCCAAGCTGAGATGCCACCGGTTCGCGGGAATTCTGCCCGTTATTCGCTTGCTTGCACCAGCAAGGGGAAATATAGTTGAGTTACTCAAACATTGAGCTACTCACGTAAATGTTTAGACGATGAGGGACGGGGGTGAGCACAGATGGACGAGCAGACTGGCGCGGCGGCGGTCTTCGACCCGGAGATAGCGCACAAGGCAAGCCTGATCTCCGAGGTCCCGGTTATCAGCGATGCCGACCCGGCCACCGACGACGAGCTGAACCAGCAGATCAGTGACGTGCTCACCGAGCTCATCAAGCACGCCCACGACATGGGCCAGGACATCGCCACCGAATTCGGGCTGACCGGCAGCGACGCCATGGCGCTGTTCAAGCTCGAAGCGCCCATGACCATGAAGGAACTCGGGCAGAAGATGGGCTGCGACCCCTCCTATGTCACCAGCATCGCGGATGCGCTCGAGAAGCACGGGCTGGCCCGGCGGGAGCCCTCGGTGCGGGACCGGCGAAGCAAGAACCTCGTGCTGACCCCGGATGGCGTGACCGCCCGGGACAAGATCTGCCGCGAGCTTGCCACCCGGGCACCGTGGTGTACCTCGCTCGACACAGGTGAGCGGCGATGCCTGCTCGACCTGATGCGCAAGATGCTCCGACCACGCGGCGGGAGGTGAGGCTGTCACAACCGCGGCGGCTGTCTCGTCAGAGATGAGAAACCGGCTGCACCGTCGTCATCACTGCAGATGGCGACCACACGGGGAAGGAAAGACCTCACGGGGTCACAGACACTAGCCCGTTCGGGCTGAATAAGACGTTTCACCTGCGGCGCGCGGCCTGGCCTTTGACGGTCATGACGCTGGTTCAGCGCGCCTTTATTAAGGGAGATTGTGTTGTCCGCCACACCACAGGACACCGGGCATACCCGGGAGGTCAGTAGGGCGGCGTCAGACGCCGCCGCGAGTCCCGGGACGGGCTCACCGCCCCGGCGGCTCGGCCTGGCCCTGGCCGTCATCGCGACGGCCCAGCTCATGGTCGTACTCGACTCGACCATCGTGAATGTCGCACTGCCCCACATCCAGACCGCCCTCGGCTTTTCCGGGACCGGCCTGGAGTGGGTCGTCAACGCGTACGCGCTGGCGTTCGGGGGGCTGCTGCTGCTCGGCGGCCGATCCGGCGACCTACTGGGGCGCCGCCGGATCTTCATCTTCGGCATTCTGCTGTTCTCGCTGGCTTCGCTGCTCGGCGGGTTCGCCACTGGCCCGGCGTGGCTGCTCAGCGCGCGGGTCTTGCAGGGCGTCGGCGGCGCATTCGCCGCGCCCACCGCGCTGTCGCTGATCGCGGTCACCTTCCCCGAAGGCCCGCCGCGCAACCGCGCCATGGGCGTGTACGCCGCGATGAGCGTGGCCGGCGGCGCGGTCGGCCTGATCGCCGGCGGCCTGCTGGTCCAGTACCTCAACTGGCGCTGGGTGTTCTTCGTGAACGTGCCGATCGGCCTGGTAGTCGCGTTTCTCGCGACCCGGGTGCTGCCGGAGTCCGAGCGCCGCCGTGGCGCCTTCGACCTGCCGGGTGCGATCACCGGTTCGCTGGGCATCGCCTCCCTCGTCTACGGGCTCTCGAGCGCCGCAACCAGCTCGAACGGTGTCTCGCATTGGGGCGACACCAAGGTGATCGTGTCGCTGGTGGCCTCGGTGGTACTGCTGGTGGCCTTCGCCTTCATCGAGGTACGGAGCAAGCACGCGCTGGTGCCGATGCGGGTGCTGCGCAGCCGTGACCGGACCGGGGCTTACCTGATCATGCTGTGCGTCGGGACCGCGCTGTTCGGCATGTTCTTCTTCCTCACCATCTTCGTGCAGGACGTGTGGGGGTACAGCGCGCTGAAGACGGGGGTCGCCTATCTGCCGATGGTCACCATGATCATGGTGGCGTCCGCGGTGGCGTCGCAGCTGGTCAGCCGGATCGGCGCCCGCCCGCTGATGCTGGCCGGCAGCGCCATCGCCACTGGCGGGATGTTCTGGCTGTCCCGGATCACCGAGCACAGCCACTACGTCTCCGGGCTGCTCGGGCCGATGCTGGTCACCGCGTTCGGCATGGGGCTGATCTTCGTGCCGCTCTCGCTGGTCGCGCTGGCCAAGGTGGCCAACAACGACAGCGGTGTGGCGTCGTCGCTGCTGAACACCGGTCAGCAGGTCGGCGGGTCGATCGGGCTCGCGATCCTCGGCACCGTCGCGTGGAGCGCGGTGGCGACCAGCATGCGCTCGCAGGCGGCCGCGGCGGCGAAGCACGCCACGGCGCACCTGTCCGCGGCCCAGCAGGCCGTGGTGCAGAAGGCGATGACCGACCACGCCCTGGCCGTGGGCTTCTCCAAGGGATACCTGGTCTCGGCCGGGATCTCCCTGCTCGCGCTGATCATCACGATCGTGGCCATCCGGGTCAAGCGCTCGGACCTGGCCGGGGTGAACCCAATGGCGGCACCGGTCGACTGACCGCCTCGTGCGCCTTGGCGCACTTTGCGCGCCTTTGCCGGCCCAGGGACCTGACGGGGTTCCTGGGCCGGCTGGTATCTAGACTCGATCACGTGGCATCACTAAGCGATCCCGGGTCAGGGAGTTCCTGCAGGACGGCACCCGCACCGGGAAGCTGGGCTACCTCTCGCCCGCCGGGCACCCACTGGTCGCACCGGTCTGGTTCGTCGTGGAGGGCGACCACCTGGTGTTCAACACCGGGAAAGACACCGTCAAGGGCCGCTCGCTGGCCCGGGACCCGCGGACCACGCTGACCGTGGACTCCGAGCAGCCACCCTATGGGTTCGTCCAGGTCCAGGGCGAGGCCGAACTGTCCGAAGACCCGGCCGAGCTGGTGCGCACGGCAACCGTCATTGCGGCCCGGTATGTGGGCGCCGGGCAAGCCGAGGAGTTCGGCAAGCGCAACGGGGTGCCAGGCGAACTCGTGGTCCGGCTGCGCCCGGTCAAGGTGATCGCCGCCTTCGATATGACCGCCTGAGCGCGACGAGCGCTGGCGGAACCGTCTCTATTTGGGCACAGGCCCGGCCGGGGTAACAATCTTGCTACGCGCCGGGACGGGGACCCGTATCGTAGTGACGCACTAGGGGCGGGCATATCGGGAGGTCCGGGTGCATAGCGGAAGCTACGACCTAGGGTCCACTAACGCAGAGATGCCCGCTGGCGGCCGTACCCCCACATGGCCGGTCCGGTCAGGACCGGTGCCCTCGCTGCTCGACGGATTCTCCCCCCGGCCCGACACCGCGCCCGCCCTGGAGCCCGAACTCGTCCCCGGTGCTGCGGTAGCCCTGGTGCCCGCGGATGAGCTGAGCTCGAGCGGCAAGACGCAGCTGGCTGCGTATTTCGCCGAGTCGCTGTGGCGCTCGAACCAGATCGAGGTGCTGGCCTGGATCGTCGCCACCGACCGCTCGTCGCTGCTGTCCGGCTTCGTGCAGGCGGCTTCGGCGGCGGGAATCAATTATGCGGGCGACGCCGAATCAGTGTCGGCGCGGCTCATCGACTGGCTGGCCACAACCGACCGGTCCTGGCTCGTCGTGCTCGACGATCTGCGCAACGCGGCCGACGCCGACGGCCTGTGGCCGGCCGGCCCGGCTGGACGGCTGCTGATCACGACGGGCGATGCCACCACCGTCTCAGGTGACCACCAGGCGCTGACGCTCAAAGTGCCCGCGTTCAGCAGCCGGGAGGCCATGAACTTCCTGTCCGGACGCCTGGGGACAGACCCGGCCCAGCGCAGCGGCGCCATCGACCTGGTCGGCGACCTGGGCTGCGAGCCCGTCGCCCTGGCCCAGGCCAGCGCGGTCATCGCCAGCTCGGGGCTGTCCTGTCGCGACTACCGGCACAACTTCACGCAACGGCAGGCGCAGCTTGGCGCGGCCGGAGTGACCGGGTCGTCGGCAGCGTCGGTCACCTGGACGTTCTCAGCCGAGTACGCCGACCACCTGTCCCGCGGGGCCGGTGTCCGGCCGCTGCTGGCCCTGATCGCGTTGCTCGACGGCCACGCCATCCCGGGCTCGGTGTTCAACACCGTCGCCATAAGCGAGTACCTGTCGGGTGACGGCGCCACCGGCCAGCCGGACCCGGCGCGGGCCTGGGCGACGGTGAACAGCCTGCGGCAGGCCGGCCTGCTGACCGTCGCGGAGGGCTCGCCCCCGACCGTCCGGATCAGCTCGGTCGTGCAGAACGCGATCCGCACCGCGATCCCGGCGGCGCTCATCGAGGGGGCGGCCCGTGCCGCTGCCAATGCGCTGGTTGAGACGTGGCCGCTGGACGACCAGCGGTCGTGGCTGGCCACAGACCTGCGGGCCTGCGCCGCCAGCCTGCGGGTGGTCGAGGGCGATCCGCTGTGGGCGGGCGGCCGCGCGCACCCGCTGCTGTCCCTCACCGGGCAGAGCCTGGACAGCGCCCGGCAGACCGGCCCGGCCGTCAGCTACTGGCGGGCGCTGGCCGCAGACTCCGAGCGGATCCTCGGCCGAACGACTCCGGACACGCTCATGGCGAGTAGCAAGCTGGCCGAGGCGCTGCTGAAGGCGGGGCAGGCGGCGGAGGCCGCGACCCGGTTCGAACGGATCCAGCACGACCGGGCCAGCGCGTTCGGGCCTGACCACCCCAGCACCATCATGACCCGGGTCTGGCTCGGCCGGGCCCTGATCGCGGCCGGTCAGCCCGAGAAGGCCCTGGCCGTGCTGATCGAGGCGGTCGCCAGCAGTGAGCACGTCTGCGGCCCGGACCACGCCGACACGCTGACCGCGCGGGAAGAGTACGCCACCGCCTCCCGGGCCGCGGGTCACGCCTCCGACGCGATCCGTGCCTACCGGGGGCTGCTGGCCGACCGCCAGCGGCTGCAGGGCCCGCGGCACGCCGACACCATGACCACCAGCCTGAAGCTGGCCGACTCCTACCTCGCTGCGAACCAGGTCAAGGACGCCATCGCCCAGTACAAGCAGGTGCTCGCGGACCGGGAGGGCATGCTCGGCTCGGGCCATCCGGACACCCTCCAGGCTCGCGCCGGACTGGCCTCGGCCCAGTTCGCCGCGGGCCGGATGAGCGCCGCCCTGCAGAGCTACGAGGAGACCTGCGCGGGTTACAAGCGTGCCCTCGGCGCCGATCACCCCACCACCCTGGCGCGGCAGGCCGACCTGGCCAACGCGTACTACGCCACGGGGCGGCTGGGCGACGCGACGACCCTGCTCACCGACGCCGTGGCCCGCTGTGAGGTGGCCCTTCCCCCGGGCGACCCGCTGACGCTGGCCATGCGCGCGAGCCTGACGAACATCACCGGGTAATAGGTCCGGGGGTAGCCGGCGAGTGGCGCTGGCCTTGGTCCGGCTGGCCTTGGCCCGGCTGGTCTCAGTCGGGCTGGCCTTGGTCCGGCTGGCCTTGGTCCGGCTGGTCGGGTGGGAACTCGGGCGGGTACGGCTCGGAAACGTCGGCCGAACGGCTTACCTCCCGCCACCGGCGGTCCTCGGCCAGGAGCTGCTCGTCCAGCCGGATCGACCCCTCGGCCGCGGTAACCCCCAGCGGCAGGTGGTAGGGGATGTCGCGGCGCTTGGCCACCCGGACCAGGATCTCGGCCGCGCGCACAGGATCACCCGGCGGGCCGTCGGGATTCTGCCGGATCCGCTGGTTGATGGCACCGACGGTCTGCGTGTATTCCGCACCGACGTCGCGGATGATCATCGAAGACCCGGCCCAGTCCGTCTTGAACCCGCTCGGCTCGACCACCATCACCTTCACCCCGAACGGCGCGGTCTCGGCCGCCAGCACGCGGCTGAAGCCGTCGATCGCGAACTTGGCGGCCTGGTACGACGCGATGCCTGCCGACCCACCGACCCGTCCGCCCACCGACGAGAACTGCATGACCAGCCCGCTGCCCTGCTCGCGGAGCACGGGGATGGCTGCCTTGGAGACGTTATAGACGCCCCAGAAGTTGGTCTCGAACTGCTCGCGGAAGTCCTCATCCGTGGTGGTCTCGATGGGCGATACGTTGGCGTAACCGGCGTTGTTGACCACGACATCCAGCCGGCCAAACCGCTCCCGGGCCTCGGCAATCGCCTTACGGGCGGCGTCCGCGTCGGTGACGTCGAGAGCGATGGCGTGGACGCGCTCGCCGAACTCGGCGTCGAGGTCGCTGAGCTGTTCCGGCCGGCGCGCGGTAGCGGCGACGAGGTCACCGGCCTCGAGGGCGGCGCGGACGAGAGCGCGGCCGAAGCCGCGCGAGGAACCAGTGATGAACCAGATCTGCTGCATGCGGCTTAGTACAACACAGTTTTGTTAATAATGCAACTTCGTTGCGCTATAGTGAGAGGCATGACGGAGCCCGGCTTCCAGCGGGCGCGCAGCACCGCGGCGAAGCGGCAGCGCGAGGACGCGATCCTGGACGCGGCGCGCGCGCTCGGCGCCGAGCGCGGCACCCGGCAGATCACCCTGACCGAGATCGCCGACGCGGTCGGCATGCACAAGTCGGCGCTGCTGCGCTACTTCGAGACGCGCGAGCAGATCTTCCTGCGGCTCACCGCCGACGGCTGGCGCGAGTGGTCGGCCGCGCTGCGCGCCGAGCTTGACGGGATGTCCGGGCCGGACCCGGTGGCGGTAGCCGCGGCCTTCGCGGGCACGCTCGCCGCCCGCGGCTTCTTCTGCGACCTGCTGGCGCAGGCGCCACTGAACCTGGAGCGGAACGTTTCCCTCGAGACGGTGCGCGCCTTCAAGCTCGTCACCCTGACCGAGGTCGCGGCGATCGTCACCGCGGTACGGCGGGTGCTGCCCGGCCTGACCGAACGCGACGGCGTCGACCTCGTCGCGGCCGCGACCTCGATGTCCGGCGCGTTCTGGCAGATGGCGACGCCGGGACCGGAGCTGGCCGCCCTCTACCGCAGTGATCCCCGGCTCGCGCACGCGGTAGTCGAGGTGGAGCCGCGCGTCGCCCGGCTGCTCGAGGCCATGCTCCGGGGCATGCTCGGCTCGCCACCGGGCGAGTCGTCGTCGATGAGCCGCGCCGGCTGACCGAATCGGTCGCCGGCCACCTGGCCATGATGAACGCGATCTGGACCGGCGAAACCACCGGTGCCCGCCACCAGTGCTGCCACGATCTTCTCATGGCCGCCCTGCTACCGGGCTACCGCAGCCCGCCCAGTCACCAGGGTCCCAGACGGAGCCTGACGGGTAAGCCGTCAGCTAGCTGACGGGCCTCCGCGGGACCGGATCCGCTGCTCGTGTGCCGCGGCGCCAGCATGGCCAGCTCGTCGATGCCGAGCGTGACTTGATTTAGCCTGGTCGCGGACACGCCAGCGATCTGGCGAGCATGACGATGCGGCCCGGGGTGGACGCACTGCTCGATGCCAGGCGGCATATGGTGTCGTTCTTCGAGCAGAACACCGCAGCTATACGAGACTTCGTTCCTGGGCATCATGGCTGGCCTTAACCTGCTGCAGACTAGGCCGAGGCGCGGTACGGCCCCTGGCCGACAGCAGGCCTGGCGCAGCCCGGCCTGGGCAGACCTGGAGATAGGCAAACGAACGTGGGCGTTACCACCACCGCGGCAGACCAGGCGGTGCGGCGGGCGGCCGTACTTGGGTCCCCGATCACGCATTCGCTCTCCCCTGTCCTGCACGGAGCGGCGTACCAGGCGCTTGGCCTGCATGGCTGGCATTACGGCAAGATCGAGTGCGACGAGGCGGGGCTGCCGCGCCTGGTCGCCAGCATGGGACCCGAGTGGGTGGGTCTGTCGCTGACGATGCCGCTCAAGCGGGTGGCCCTGACCATCGCCGATGAGGTCTCCCCGGTGGCCGGGGCCGTCGGGGCCGCGAACACGCTGGTGTTCTCTGCGGACGGCCCGGCCGGGGGCAGGCGGGCGGACAACACCGATGTGGCCGGCATGGTCTCGGCGCTGCGGGAGGCCGGGCTGACGCGGGTTGAGCAAGCGGTCATTCTCGGCGCGGGCGGCACGGCGCAGGCTGCTCTGGCCGCGGTGCGTGAGCTCGGCCACCGGTCACCGATTGTCCTGGTCCGCAACCTGACTCGTACCGGTGAGCTGCGCGAGACCGCCGAGCGGCTCGGGATGCACCCGGCGATCTCTGACGGCCTGCTCACCGAGCCGCTGCCCGCCGCCGACCTGGTCATCTCCACGCTGCCCGGTGGCGCAGCCGATCCGCTGACCGCCACCCGCTGGAAACCGGACACCATGGTGCTCGATGTCGTCTACGCGCCCTGGCCGACCCCTCTCGCCGGGTCAGCCCTGGCCGCCGGATGCCCGGTGGTCAGCGGCCTGACCGTGCTGCTATACCAGGCGGTCGCCCAGGTCGAGCTGATGACCAGTCATGCCGCCCCGGTGGAGGCAATGCGGACCGCCCTGGCCGCCGCGGTCACAGCCCGGCAGGGCTGAGCAGACAGCCGGTCAGCCGGATTGTGCCAGCTGGTGCAGGCCGTGGATGGCCAGGACGTAACCCTGGACGCCGAAGCCGACGATGATGCCCGAGGCGGGACTGTCCCAGCACCAGCGGGGTTTCCGGGCAGTCGGATTTAACAGGTCCCGGCGCCGGCCATCCGTGCGCGCACCGGCGGCCATGTTGCGGCGGCTCGGGATCTCTTATTGTGGGGATGTGCTGACCGGACCGCGCTTGCGCCAGGTGGCCCTGGTGGCACGCGACTGCGGCCAGGTGGCCGGCGAGCTGCGCCGGGCCTTCGGCTGGCCGCCGCCTTTTCACGATCCGGGGGTGGGACGGTTCGGCCTGACCAATGCGGTGTTTGCGGTGGGGGACACGTTTGTAGAGGTGGTGGCTCCCACGCAGCCAGAGACGACCGCCGGCCGGTACCTCAAGCGGCGCGGCGGTGACGGTGGGTACATGGCGATATTCCAGGTCCGGGACTTGGCGGCGGCCCGCCGCAGGGTTGCCGACCTAGGGGTGCGGGTGGTCTGGACTGCCGACCTGCCCGACATCGCCGCGACCCACCTTCATCCCCGGGACGTCCCCGGCGCCATCGTGTCGCTGGACTGGGCGGCCCCAGAGGAATCGTGGAGGTGGGCGGGCCCGTCGTGGACGGGGCGGGCGCCCGGACATGCCCCCGGCGGCGTGACCGGGCTGACGATCGAGGTCAGCGACCCGGCCGCCGCGGCACAGCGCTGGGCGGCGGTCCTCGGGATCTCCGCTGCCGACGGCGGGCACACTATGGTGGTAGAGCTGCCGGACTCGGGCCAGCGGCTGCGGTTCGTGCCTGCCCGGGGCGGTCGTGGCGAGGGAATCACCGAGGTGACCATCGCCGGGCTGCCCGGTAGCAGGCGATGGGTGATTGGCGGGGTCCGCTTCGCCGGCGGGGAAGGATGATATGACCGCGCTCGACACCGGGACCGAGGATCTGCGCGCCGAGATCGACGGCGGCGTTGCGGTGATTACTATGAACCGGCCGAATCGGCGAAACGCCTTCTCCCCCGCCATGCTGTCCGCCCTGGGGGCGGTCCTGGCCCAGGTAGAGACCGATGAAGCGGTTGGCTGCGTCGTGCTCACCGGGGCGGGCGGCGCCTTCTGCGCCGGCGGCGACGTCAAGAGCATGGCCGCCCCGCCGGCGGACCGCGGGGACGGTGCTGACCGGTCACTCGACGCCCAAATCCACCGCCAGCGACTGAGCCAGCGAGCCACCAGCGGTCGTCTGTGGAGTATGCCCAAGCCGACGATCGCCGCGATCGGGGGGCCCGCGGCCGGGGCTGGCCTGTCGCTGGCGCTGGCCTGCGATCTGCGTTACGCGGTACCTGGGGCGGTGCTGACCACCGCCTTCGCCAAGGTTGCGTTCGCCGGAGACTACGGCGGGACATGGTTTCTCACCCGGTTGGTGGGCAGCAGCAAGGCCAAAGAGCTCTACTACTTCTCTGAGCGGCTGAGCGCCGAGGACGCCCAGCGGCTGGGGATCGTCAACGCCGTCTTCCCGCCAGCTGACTTCGAGCGGGAGGTCATGGAACGTGCTCGCCGGCTGGCGCAAGGGCCGTCGATCGCTTACCGCTACATGAAGGAGAACCTGAACCGGGCCGTATCCGGCGAACTGGGTGACTGCATGGACCTGGAAGCTACCCACCATGTGCACACCGGGCTCACCGAGGATCATCGCGAGGCCGCCCAAGCCTTCATGAACAAACGCGAACCGCGTTTCCACGGCCGGTAGTCTGCCCCTGCTGGCAGGCATCGACCCGGACCTCCGGCTATTCGGGCACGCGCGGCCATCTAGGTCTGCTAAGACGCCGGAACGGCAGCGACATGCAGGCCTTGAGGCATGCCGGGCATGGCGGTGCTGGGCTCAGGTGGTCACGGCAAGCTCGGATACCTACTACCGGTGGTGGGCATCCGCGACTGGCCGGGGGCGCCTCTCGCACCATCCGCGGGAACTTGACTGGCCGGCTCTTGACTGAGCCGCTAACGTCGGAATGGCGTTGGCAGGTGCGATAGCGCCGTCGAGGTCTGCGAGCCTCGACGGTAAGTTAGCGCCGAGAACCTCCTTCGTCTGGACGAATACGCCATCGGTCTCGTCGCCCCTAGGCGAGGCGAATCGTGATGGAGATCCTCAACGCACAGCCATGCATAACGTCGATTATTCGTGGGCGATCGGCCGACAGGGGTTCCTCACGTGAGCAAACAGATCGTTCGTTTCGGCGTCCCGAGTACGCGTTGTGGGACAACGCGCGCCCGCTCGGTATCGCCGAGTACCAGGCCGCGCGCTCTCTGCCCGAGCCGCTGCAGGCCACTCTGCCCACCATCGAGCAAATTGAGCGCGAACCTGCGGGTGACCAGTCTCCTGACTAAGTTAACTGGCGCCTCCGCCCGGCTGGACGAGGCCGGACTCGTAGGCGAAGACGACCGCCTGCACCCGGTCGCGCAGGCCCAGCTTGGTCAGCAGGCGGGTGACGTGGCTCTTCACCGTGAGCTCGCTCAGGAACAGGTCGGCCGCGATCTCGGCGTTGGAGCGGCCGCGTGCGACGAGGGTGAGCACCTCCAGCTCGCGCTGCGTCAGTGCGCTCCAGCGCTGGGCGGCGTCGCCGCTCGCGCGGGGACGCCGCACGTACTCCTCAATCATGCGGCGCGTGATCTCCGGTGCGAGCAGCGCGTCGCCGGCCGCGACCGTGCGGATAGCCATGGCCAGCTCGCGCGGCGGTGCGCTCTTGAGCAGGAACCCGCTCGCCCCCGCGCGCAGCGCCGCGTAGACATACTCATCCTGGTCAAAGGTGGTGAGGACCAGCACGCGGGTGCGCACCCGGCCGTCGGCCAGCACCCGCCTGGTGGCCTCGATCCCATCCATGCGCGGCATCCGCACGTCCATGAGGATCACGTCGGGGCTGGTGGCCAGCGCGAGGTCGATTCCCTCCGCCCCGTCCGCCGCCTCGCCGACGACCTCGATGTCCTCTTGTCCGTCCAGGATCGAGTGAAAACCGCCGCGGACAAGCGCCTGGTCGTCGACGAGGAGAACCCGGATCACAAGGCCTCCACCGGCAGGCACGCCCGCACCGCGAAGCCGCCGCCCGGGTTCTCCCCGATGTTCAGCGTCCCCGCGAACAGGTTCACCCGTTCGCGCATGCCGATCAGCCCGTGTCCGACCGCGACGGCCGCCGTCGCCGGCCCCGGCGTGGGCCGGCCAGTGTCGCGGACATCGACCTCGACGCTCTGGTCGTCGTAGCGCAGCGCCACCGTGGCGGTCGTCGGCGAGGCGTGCTTGAGCGAGTTCGTCAGCGCCTCCTGCACGATCCGGTACACCGTCAGGGCGTGGCCGGGGGGCAGCGGCCGCGGCGTGCCGTGGACAGAGAGCTCGACTGGGAGTCCGATCTCGGTCATGTGGCGCACGAGCTCGGCCAGCTCGGCCGTCCCAGGCTGCGGCACCAGATCAGGCGAGCTGGACGAGTCCCGCAGCAGGCCGAGCATGCGGCTGAGCTCCATGACCGCCTGCCGCCCGGTTACCTGGACCAGGGCCAGCGGCGCGCGCGCCTTATCAGGATCGCGGTCGAGCAGGTCTTCCGCCGCTCCCGCCTGGACCACCATCACGCTGACGCAATGGGCCACGATGTCGTGCAGTTCCCTGGCGATCCGGCTGCGCTCGTCGGAGACGGCCGCAGCCACGGCCGCGTCCCGTTCCCGCTGAAGTCGCTCGGCCCGGTCGCGCTCTTCGCGATGGCCGTGCTCCCTGCGGCGAAGTACCCGGCCGACGTTGAACACGGCCGCGAGCGGGATGGCGGCGAACGGGATGTTCGCGGTCGTCCCGGCCTCTGGTACCCGCAGCATCACCACGACAACGGTGAGCACTGCCACCGCGAGGCCCGCCCACGCGGCGCGGCGCTCGGTGTAGCGGGCAACCGAGTACGCGGCCACGAGCACCGGCAGGAAATCGCCCCACAGCGTGAACGTGAGGCGTGTGAACAGCTCGGGCCCGCCGACCGCGGCGGCCACGGCGGCCATGGTCGGCAGCGGCGCCCGACGCCGC
>JBAPYC010000880.1:0-5779 GCA_049284535.1 Streptosporangiaceae bacterium | reverse complement strand
TAGCTGGTGAGGGCCTGGTAGACGAGCTGGCGCAGCTGCGGGCGGATCGGGTGCACGCTGGACGGGAGCAGCTGGGTGAAGAAGGAGACGGTCAGGTCGGCCTCGGGGTCGATCCAGAACGCGGTGCTGGCGGCGCCGCCCCAGGACAGCTCGCCCGCGGAGCCGAGCACCTTGCCCGGCACCGGGTCGAGGACGACGGCGAAGCCGAGGCCGAAGCCGACCCCACGGAACGGGGATTCCGCGTACAGCGGCCGGCCGAACGTCTCAAGGTCCAGACCGCCCGGCAGGTGGTTGCGGCCCATGTAGCCGACCGTGCGCGGGCTCAGCAGCCGGACGCCGTCGAGCTCCCCCGCCGGGCTGTCCGGCCGGGCCAGCAGCATCTGGGTGAACCGGTCGTAGTCGGCCGCGGTGGAGACCAGCCCACCGCCGCCGCTGAGCATGAGCGGTTCCTTGAGCGCGAGCTGGCCGAGCTCGTCCAGCCTTCTGGTCCGGCCGTCCCGGCCGGGTGTGTACAGCGCGGCCAGGCGGGAGACGACTTCGGGGGCGGCCCAGAAGGCCGTGTCGGTCATGCCCAGGGGACGCAGGATCCGCTCCGCGAAGAAGTCGTCCAGGCGCTGACCGGAGGCCACCTCCACGACCCGGCCAAGGACGTCGGTGGAGACCGAGTAGTTCCACTCGGTGCCGGGCTGGAACAGCAGCGGCAGGCTCGCCCAGGCGTCGCAGGCCTGGGCCAGGTCCGCGCCGGGCGGCGTGCCCCACTCATAACCCGCCGCGCGGTACGCGGCGTCGATGGCATGCGTCCGGTGGAAGCCGTAGGTGAGCCCGGAGGTGTGGGTGAGCAGGTGCCAGACCCGGACCGGCTCGGTCGCGGGCACGGTGACCTGCTTCAGGTCCGAGCCGCCGGTATAGACGCGGACGTCGGCGAAGCTCGGGATGAACGCGCTGACCGGGTCGTTGAGCCCGAGCCTGCCCTCCTCGTACAGGATCATCGCGGCGACCGAGGTGATCGGCTTGGTCATCGAGTAGATCCGCCACAGCGTGTCATTGGTCACTGGCTGGCCGGCCTCGATGTCGCGAGATCCCCGGCTGGCCACGTAGGCCAGGCGGCCGTGCCTGCGCACGGTGATCAGGTAGCCGGGCAGCCGGCCGTCGTCAACGTACCGGCTGAAGTGCGCGTCGATGCGCGTCAGGCGTTCCGGGTCCAGCCCGACCTTGGCCGGGTCCGTTTCGATGATCAGCTCGCTCGTGTCGCTCACCGCACCAGTATGCGATCTCGGTATCTGGCTCGTCAGGCCTGGGTGGCCAGGATGGTGACGACGCAGGCGTTGCCGTCCATGCCGGCCGCACCGCCGCCCATGGTCTCGACCAGGCCGACCTGGGGCGGGCCACCACCGGGCCGTACAGTCTGGCGGGCCCCGGCGCGGCCACGCAGCTGCCAGGCGATCTCGGCGAGCTGCGCCGTGCCGGTGGCGCCGAGCGGGTGACCGCGGGAGAGCAGGCCGCCGCTCGGGTTGACCGGCTGCGCCCCGTCCCGGGCGGTGTGCCCGGACGGGGCCAGCTCGGCGCCCTTGCCGCGCGGGGCCAGGCCGAGCGCCTCGGTGGTGATGATCTCGCCGATGGTGAAGGCGTCGTGCACCTCGAGCACGTCGATCCCGTCCGGAGTCCGGCCGGCCTGGGCGAAGGCCTTCTCCGCCGCCCGGGCCACGGACGCATAGCCCCAGACGTCGTCGCTGCGCTGATCCCAGAGCAGCCCGGACACCATGGCCGAGGCCTCGATGACCAGGTCACCGGGCTGGCCGCGGTCCGGTCCGACGACGGCCGCGCCCGCGCCGTCGCTGGTGGGACAGCACTGCAGCAGGGTCAGCGGCTCGGCGATCATCCGCGATGCGAGCACCTCGGCCACGGTCGGAGCGGACGCGCGCAGCTGGGCACGCGGGTTGTCCAGGCCGTTGCGCTTGTTCTTGACCGCGACGGCGGCCAGCTGCTCCGGGGTGACGCCGAACTCGGCCAGGTAACGCTGGGCCTGCAATGCGTACAGGCCGGGCAGCGGCAGGCTGGACGCGCCCTCGGGGTCGGTGGCCTCAGGCACGATCGCGCCGGAGAACAGCGTGGACATCTGGTCGACGCCGAGGACCAGCACGCAGCCGAACCGTTCGGCCCGGACGGCCTCTACCGCCTCGTGGTAGGCGCTGGTGCCGCTGGCGCAGGCGTTCTCGATCGTCCACATCGGCACCCCGCCGATGCCCAGGCCGCGCTGAACCCGGGTGGCCACGCCGGGCGGACCGAACACCGAGCCGACCACGATCGCGTCGATCTGGCCCGGGGTGATCCCGGCGTCGCGGACGGCCTCGGCCACCGCGTCCCAGGCCAGCGACTCGACCCGGCGCTCGGGGAACAGGCCGTAGGCCGAGGTGCCGACGCCCCACAACATGGGCTGGATCATCAGGCCTCCTCTCGGGCCGCGATCAGGTCGCCGCGGTCGGTGCCGGTGATCCGCAGCCGGGTGCCGGGCTGCAGCACGGCCGGCTCGGCCAGCCGGACCAGGATCCTGGGACCGTCGTCCAGGTCCAGGTAGGCCAGGCCGAACGGGGGGCGCAGCGGGCCGACACCGATGGCGATGACGGTCGAGGACCAGACGGTCCCGGTCGGGGCGAACCGTTCCGGGGCGACGGCGGCGTAGCAGGCCGGGCACCACGGGACGCCCTCCTGAGTGGCCGGGTAGCGGCAGGTGCCGCAGCGGACGCCGTGGACAGTGTTGTCTTTCAGCACCGGGCGGGGGTCGGCCACGGGCAGGCCGCCAAGGGCCGCGCCGGGGCGGCGCTTGGTAGGGCGGCCCGCGCCCAGGTCGGAGGTGGTCATCAGTGGTCCCCTTCCAGGGTCAGCGAGAAGTCCTCGGCCTCGATGTGCAGGTAGGCGCCGGTCGCGGTCTCGACCAGCTCGCGGATGAAGCGCATCTTCGGCGTGGCCGGGGCGAAGTCGCGGTTTCGCGGCGGGGTCGCTCGCATGACCTCGATGTCGCGTTCGGGGACCAGCAGCCGGAGCAGCAGTTCGTCGTCGGAGATCGACGCGCCGAAGCGCTGGCGCAGCTCGGCCAGGCTGGGCTGGGGCGGCTCCCAGTCCTTGTACTCGCGGGCCTTGGGTGAGCTCATGATGGTGTCCAGGACGTTCGCATCCAGCGGGGCGACCGGCGGGCCGTAGAAGCCGTGCGCGTAGATGAGCACCTCGTCCGGGACGACGGAGTAGCGGGTGCCTGTCACCACGTTGAGCACGGCCTGGGTGCCGACGAGCTGGGAGAACGGGGTCGCCATGACCGGGTAGCCCAGCTCCTCGCGGACCCGGGACATCTCGTCCAGGACCTCCTCGAAGCGGTCCTCCATGCCGCGCTCGCGCAGCTGGGCCTTGAACGTGCCGGCCATCCCGCCGGGCAGCTGATGCCGGTACTGGAACAGCGCGTACTCGGCGGGCTGGCCCACCGGGAGCCGCTCGTACTCGGCCACCCGGAGCAGGTGCTGCTCGACCGGGGCGAACCGGGACTCGTCCAGGTCGACGTCGAACCCGGCGTAGCGCAGGTTGGCCACGGTGACCTCGGTCGAGGGCAGCGAGACCCCGGCGGCCAGCGGGCGGCTGGCGGAATGCACCCGGTCGGCGCCGGCCAGGAGCCCTTCCAGGTAGTTCAGCGGGGCCAGCGCGTTGTTGCTGTGGAAGTGGATCTCCACCGGGAGGTCGCCGGCCGCCGCCTTGATCGCGGCGACCAGGGTGCGGGTGCGTTCCGGCGTGAGCAACCCGGCCGCGTCCTCCAGCTCGATGCCATCCGCGCCCAGCGCGGCCAGCTCGCGGGTGCGCGCGGCGTAGTACTCGTCGGTGTGGTACGGGCTGTCGGCGTACAGGATGCACGGCAGCGCCTGGCCCCCCTGCGCCTGCACGGTCTTGACCAGGCGGCCGATCTTGTCCGTGTTGAACAGGCCGTCGTAGATCCAGAAGCTGCCGATGCCGTGCGCGCACAGCCGCTGCACCCACAGGTCCATCACGCTGTCCGCGGTCAGGCCGAACGTGACGATGCCGTTGCTCCGCACCCCGGCCCGCACGGTGGTCCTGGGCATGGCCCGGGACAGCGAGATGAGCTGGTCCCACGGGTCCTCGTGGCAGTGCCGGACCAGTACCTCGAAGATCGAGCTGCCGACCAGGTCGATGGTGTGGAATCCGGTCCGGTCGAGTTCGGCCGCCATGGGCAGGCCCATGTCCTTGCGCAGCCGCATCCCCCACCAGCTCTGCGGCCCGTCGCGCAGGGTCTGGTCCACGATGTCGATCCGGCGGCGGCCGCCGTCGGCGGTGCGGGGCGCGCAGTCCAGGTAGCTCGTGGCGCTCATGGCGTTGCCTCCAGGTAGTCGGGCAGGCCGCGGGCGGCGATCCAGTCGGTGCTGACCCGGGCGGCGCGGAAGTCGGGATGGTTGACGGCGGCCCGGACGAAACCGGCGGACGTGGGCACCCCCGCCACCTGGAGCTGGCTGAGCGCGGCGGACAGCCGGTCCGCGGCGGTGTCCCGGTCCGGGCCGTGCGCGATGATCTTGGCCAGCAGCGAGTCGTAGTACGGGCTGACCACGTAACCGGGCTCGCAGCCGGTGTCGACCCGGATGTCTGGCCCGTCCGGGGGCACCCAGGTGGTGACCGTGCCCGGGCTGGGGGCGAAATCGCGGGCCGGGTCCTCGGCGGTGATCCGGGCCTCGATGGCGTGCCCGGTCAGGGTGATGTCGTCCTGGGTCAGCGCCAGCGGCTCCCCCGCGGCGACGAGGAGCTGCTGGGTGACCAGGTCGACGCCGGTGACCAGTTCGGTTACCGGGTGCTCAACCTGGATCCGCGCGTTGAATTCCAGGAACGCGTAGTCGCGGGTGTCCGCGTCGTAGATGAACTCGACCGTGCCCGCGCTGTCCAGGTTCAGGGCCCGGGCGAACGCGACGCCGCTAGCCCGGATGGCGGCCCTGGTCTGGCCGGGCAGGTCCGGCGCGGGTGATTCCTCGACCACCTTCTGGTGGCGGCGCTGCAGGGTGCAGTCGCGCTCCCCCAGGTGGACGACTGATCCGTGCCGGTCGCCGAGGACCTGGACCTCGATGTGCCGGGCCACCCGGATGAACCGCTCCAGGTACAGCCGCCCGTCACCGAACGCGGCGGCGGCCTCCGCGCCGGCTGCGGGCCAGCGGGCACGGAGCGTGGCCTCGTCCTCGATCACCGACATGCCGCGGCCGCCGCCGCCCGCGGCCGCCTTGATCAGGACCGGGTAGCCGAGCTGGTCCGCGGCGGCTACGGCCGCCTGGACGTCGCTGAGCACCGGCGAGCCGTCCAGGGTGGGCAGGCCGGCCCGGCGGGCAAGCTCGCGGGCCCGGGCCTTGTCCCCGGCCTGGGCCACCACGTCCGGGCTGGGCCCGACGAAGGTCAGGCCCGCGTCCACGCAGGCCGCGGCGAAGGCGGGGTTCTCGGACAGGAAGCCGTAACCGGGGTGGACCGCGTCGCAGCCGGTGCCGAGGGCCGCGCTCAGCACCGAATTGACGGCCAGGTAGCTCTGCGGCGCGGGCGGCGGCCCGATGCACACGGCCCGGCCGGCCAGCCGCGCGGGCAGGGCGTCCCGGTCGGCGGTGGAGGTCACCACCACCGTTTCCAGGCCGGCCTGCTGGCAGGCCCGGATGACGCGGACCGCGATCTCGCCCCGGTTGGCGACCAGGACCCGGCGCAGCGGCCGCCCCCGGCCGGGGGCTGGGGCCGCGGCTGTGGTCGCGCTGGCGGACGG
>JBAPYC010000879.1:0-14004 GCA_049284535.1 Streptosporangiaceae bacterium | reverse complement strand
GGCCATTTGTGGATAAGCTTAATTATAAGGACGGAGCCGGCCTCCCCCCCCAGGGCCGGACCGTGCGCGCGGGCGCCGCTCTCCCCCCCGGCGGCGCCCGCCTCCTTTTCTCTGTGCTGTCCCACTCTCTCTGCTGTCCCGCTCGCCGACGGGCGCTCTTGATCCCCCGCCTTCCCTCGTCGCTGCGCTCCTCGGTCCAGGCGGGGGCGCGCCCTTTGGCTCGCGGGGGGATTTGAGTCGCCGGTTCTCCCTCAGTCGCGTCGCCTAAGCGCCTGCCCGCTACGTGCGGCCGCTCCGACCGTGCGCCCGCTCCGACCGTGCGCCCGAACCTTGCCTCGGTCCGCTCTGCGTGCGTCTCGCCTCGCCCCGCCCGCTCCCGCGGCCTCCCGCGCCTTTGGCTCCGCCTGCTCCGCCTGCCCGCGCGCCCGGTACGGGTCAGGGACGGGCGGCCACCACGCAGTAGACCGGGAGCTGGACTGTCAGCTTTCCGGTCGTGCTCAGCCGATGGCTGATCGCCGATTCCCAGCGCCGGATGTCGTCTTCGGTGGCCAGCTGGTCTGCGAGCAGGGCATGGCGGGCGGTCCAGGCGGGCGAGCGGTCCACGGCCAGTTCGTCAACGCGGTCCTGCGCGGCGTCTACGCCGAAGCCCGCCTTGGCCAGGACCGCGGCAAGCTGCCGGCCAAGGGCCGGGTCATTGCCCCGCTTGCGCATCATCGTGACCCAGCGCTGCTCCAGATCCTGCTCCTCCGGTGCCGTGTCCGGGATCAGCAAGCCGGTGACATCGGGCTCCACGGACAGCAGGTGCCCGCCGGGCCGGAGCAGCGCAGTGATGTGCTGCAGGATCACGTTCAGCAGGGGCCCGTTATGAACGAGCACGTTACGCATGAACGCCACGTCGAAGCTACCCGCGGCCAGGCCGGTGTCCTCGATCCGCACCCGCACGACATCCACCCGCCCGCCGAGGTCAAGCTGCCTGATCAAGGCGCCCGCCGCGCGCACCGCCTCTTCGGCGTCATCCACGCCAGTAACCCGCCCGGGCGAGCCGGCCCGCTCGGCCAGATCGGCCAGGAACGCGCCCGGGCCGCAGCCCAGATCAACGACCCGGGCCCCGGGCACAATGCCCGCGGCGGTCCACAAGGTCTCCTCGCGGGCCAGAGCGTGTGCCGCCATCGCCCGGTAACGGGCCAGCTCAGCGTCGCTCAGCTGATAGGTGTACTCGGTCATGGTCGTGCCGCCCTCCCCCGGTCCTGGTGCATCCTGCGCGTGGGCCAGGCGTTTAGAGCCTGACCGAGCCCACCCTCCCGGTCCCGGCGTGGACGCTGGGCAAGGGCGGCAGGTTCCTGGAGAGTGCCGCCGCCTGGGCGAGGACCGATCAGGACCGGCTGTAATGAAAGCCGATCGCGCCGTCTTCGCCGATGGTAGCCTGGGTCAGGCCCCAGGCCGAGTCCGGCAATCCCTCGGCGAACAGGCGCAGGCCGCCGCCCAGGAGCACAGGAACCACGGCGAAGCGTAGGTCGTCGATCAGTCCGGCCCGCAGCAGCGCCTGGATGATGCTCGCGCTGTTAATCACGAGGATGTCCCGGCCGGGAGCATCCCGCATAGCCCTGACCTCTGACTCCAGGTCGCGGGCAATCCGCGAGTTTTCCCATCCCGCGTCCTGAAGGGTGCGGGAGACCACCACCTTCTCCACGGTGTTCAAGAACACGCCCAGGTCACGGGTGCGCGGATCGGTGCCCGGGTCAGCGGTGATAGCCGGCCAGACCGAGTAGAACCCTTCATAGTTAGTGCGGCCCACCACGACCGTCGACGCGCCACGCCAGATCCCTTCGAAATGCGCCGCCGAGGATGCCCGCTGGACATGCTCATACAGCCAGGTGTCCTGCGCGGGGCCTCCCGGCCCGCTGGTGTAGCCGTCCATCGAGATCGTGACCCACGCGACGACCCGTCGCTGCTGCTCAGACACTTCAGTCCTCCGCTGTCGGTTCTGCAAGTACAACGCCTGAACCGAGAAAAGCTCATCGGCCGGGGCAGCGGCTTCCAGGCATCCGGACCGTTGCGGATGCCCGGCTGTCCAGGCCTGAGCAGGCTGGTCAGGCCATGAGGGTCACTCAAACAAGCCGCACCCATCTAGTTTCCACAAGACGGCAGACCGGAGAGCGAGAAGATGACCTGACGCCGTGCCGCGCTTCCGTGCGCCCTGCGACTTAAATCGGGAGCTCTAATGGGAGGGCGGTGAGCCGGATAGCAGGGCGTCGAGCAGCGCTACTGCCCCCCGCTTCGATAGCGGATGGTTGTTATTTCCGCATTTGGGGGACTGTACGCAGGAGGGGCAGCCGGCCTCGCAGTCACAGCCGGCGATGGCCTGCCGGGTGGCCCGCAGCCACTGCGCGGCCGCCTCGAAGCCGCGCTCGGCAAAGCCGGCCCCGCCATCGTGGCCGTCGTAGACAAAGATCGTAAGCAGCCCGGTGGCCGGGTGCCGGGCGGCGGACACTCCGCCGATGTCCCAGCGGTCACAGGTGGCGAACAGGGGGAGCAGGCCGATCGACGCGTGCTCGGCGGCGTGTACCGCCCCGGCCAGGTCCACCCCGGCCTCGGCCAGCGCCTGCGCGCGAGCATCGGACACTGTCCACCACACCGCCCGGGTGGGCAGGTGCCGCGGCGGCAGGTCGAGCGTGACCTCGCCGAGGGAGCCGCCGCTGTCGGCCCGCCGGGTGAAGCTCACCACCTGACGGGTGACCTGCACGTCGCCAAACGAGATAACCCCGTCGCCCCAGTTCATCTGCTGCCGGGTTCCGCGCACCTCGACCTCGGTCACGGTCTTGGCCGTGGTCGTGTAGCCGTACTCGCCCGGCTCGACCAGGGCCACCCGGTCGTCCAGATCCAGCCGGGTGACCAGGTAGCTGTCACCCTGGTGCACGTAGATCGCGCCTTCATGGACCAGCAGGTACGCTGACGGCTCGTCCACCGTGCCGACCAGCCGGCCGGTGGCCTCCTCGACCACCCGGACCGGCGCCAGCCCGGCCCCGCGCAGGTCGACAGCCCGGGCCGCGTCTCGGCGCAGGCCGAACCAGCCCGTCTCCCGCCGCCGCAGCCGCCCGGCCCGGGTCAGCTCGCTCACCACCTCACGCGCGCCCGGCCCGAACATGTCCAGGTCCGCCTCGGTCAGCGACAGTTCGGCCGCTGCCGCGCACAGGTGCGGCGCCAGCACATAGGGGTTAGCCGGGTCCAGCACTGTCGCCTCGACCGGGTGCCGGAGCAGCAACTCCGGATGCCGCACCAGGTAGGTGTCCAGCGGGTCATCCCGCGCGATCAGCACGGCCGCCGCCGAGCGCCCGCTGCGCCCGGCTCGCCCCGCCTGCTGCCACAGGCTCGCCCAGGTGCCCGGCCAGCCGGCGATGAGCACGGCGTCCAGCCCGGTCACGTTGATGCCCAGCTCGAGCGCTGTCGTGGCCGCCAGCCCCACCAGCCGCCCGTCCGACAGCGCCGCCTCCAGCCGCCGCCGGTCTTCCGGCAGGTACCCGGACCGGTAAGCCGCCACCCGTGCCTCAGCCGCCATGCCCGGGGCACTCCCCATGACCTCCGCGGCCACGGCGACCCCAGCGGTCCCTTTCACCCCGGCAGCATCGGCGGCGTCCAGGGAGCGGCGCGCGGCCAGGGCGACCGCCTCGGCGCCGCGCCGGGACCTGATGAAGGCCAGCGTCTGCACGTTCTCCTGGACCAGCCGGGCCAGCAGGTCGCCGGCCTGGGCGGTGGCGCTCCGGCGCAGCCGGACCCCGGCCTCGCCGCGGTTCTCAGTCAGCGGCGGTTCCCACAGCGCGAAGGCGAGCGGCCCGCGCGGCGAGCCGTCCTCGGTCACCTCCTCGGCGTCCAGCCCGGTCAGCTGCCGGGCGCATATCCCGGGGGTGCCGACCGTGGCCGAGGCGAGCACGAAAACCGGCCGGGGCGGCGCCCCCGGCGGGGCGTGGTGCGCCACCACCCGGCGCAGCCGCCGGAGCACGTGCGCCACGTGTGAGCCGAATACCCCCCGGTATCCGTGGCACTCATCGATCACCACGTACTGCAGCCGGCTGAAGAACCCCGACCAGCGCTTGTGCCCGGGCAGCAGCGAGCGGTGCAGCATGTCCGGCGTGGTCAGCAGGTACCGGGCATGGCTGCGGGCCCAGTCCCGTTCGGCCCGGGTCGAGTCGCCGTCGCAGGTGGCCGCCTGCACCCCGGGGATGCCCAGCGCCCGGATAGCGGCCAGCTGGTCGGCGGCCAGCGCCTTGGTCGGCGTGATGTAGAGCACAGTGTCGCCCGCCAGCACCGCGCTGAGCGCGGGCAGCAGGTAGCCCAGGGATTTGCCCGAGGCCGCCGCGGTGGAGATGATGACGTTCCGGCCGGCCCGGGCGTGGTCGGCGGCCAGTGCCTGGTGGCTCCATGGCGCGCGGACGCCGCGGGCCGCGAAGGCATCAACAACCGCGGCCGGCACCCATGCTGGCCAGGGGACTTCCCGGCCGGCCCGGGCCGGGATGTGCTCGACGTGGACGGGGTGTCCCGCCCGCGCGTCACCCAGCAGGATGCCCAGGGCGCGGTTCTCAGCGGTGATCGTCGACACAGGACTTTCAGTGTGTCATCCATAGGGGGATGCCTGGAGGCATGATTTCGTATAGACATGACATCGGAGCGTGGTTGAATGCCGTGGAAGATCACGCCCTAAGCTCTGGCTACGTCAGCCCGCGCGCCGGGGCCGGGACGCTGAGAAGACGCCTTGCATGGCGCTGGAGGATTTTGTGGATCTGAAGCTGGGTCACTACAACAAGGACGGCATAGAGGTCGTCGACGTCGAGGGCGAGATTGATGTCTACACGGCGCCGCGGCTCCGTGAGCTCCTCATAGATCTGGTGAACAAGAACAATTACCAGCTGGTCGTCAACATGGAGAAGGTCGAGTTCCTCGACTCCACCGGCCTGGGTGTCCTGGTCGGCGGCCTCAAGCGCGTCCGTGCGCACGACGGCTCCCTGGACCTGGTCTGCACGCAGGAGCGGATACTCAAGATCTTCCGGATCACCGGGCTGACGAAGGTATTCGGTATCCACGAGACGGTGGACCAGGCCATCGCGGCCAAGAAGTCCGAGAAGTAACCCCGGGGGGGCCTGCGACGATGGCCACCGTCGAAGTGACGTTCACGCCGCTGCCCGCGCATGTCCGTACCGCGCGGCTGGTCGCTACCGCGGTCGCGCGGCGTAGCGGCGTGGACGAGGCCCTGCTCGACGAGGTGCGCCTGGCCGTGGGCGAGGCCTGCTCGCGCGCGGTCGAGGCGCACCGGCAGCACTGCCCAGCCGAGCCGGTCAAGATCGAGATGTCCGACCAGGGTGAGCGCTTCACCGTCGCCGTGAGCGACCACGCTCCCGCCAGCTCCCCGTCGGCCGGCGCCAACGGTGCCAACGGCGCCAGCGTGACCGCACCGGTTAATGGCGGCGCTCCCGCCGTCGCCATCCATGACGACAGCGTCCCGGTAGGGTTCGGGCTGGCCGTGATCTCCGGCCTGGCCGACGACGTGCGCGTGTCCACCACGAGCTCCGGGGTGACCGTCACCATGAGCTGGCCGTCGGCAGCTCCCGCCGTCTGACCGGCCAATCGGGACCCCATGGCAGCCGTTCCTGGCTCCGCCTGCCCAGGACCACCCCGCCATACCGGCCCGGGTGCCCGCCGCTGCTGTCGCGGCGCGGCCGTGGGCGCCGCCATTATGCCGCCATTACAGAGCGGCCGCCTCGCCCCGGATCAACGGAAGCTGCAGCCCCGCCCCGGGTCATCTGGCCGCCCTTCTCCTTGTTACGCTCAGATATCGCGAAACTAACAGGACGATAACAGAATTGTTAGGAATGGCCCGGTGTTCGTCCTTCGCCGCGCGCGTGCGTAGACTCCCGGCCACTCGTTTCTTCCCGATCGGCACTGTCTTCCGTTCGGATTCCAGGAGGTCGAATGTCCAGGCTTGTCCCTGCGCTGGCGGCGAACCCCGTCAGCGTAAGCGGCTCCAACCTGACCTGGGTTGTCATCGTCGCAGTAATTGGCCTGCTCGCGTTGGGCGTGGCCGGCGTGCTGGTCCGCGAGGTGCTCGCGGCGGGCCAGGGAACCCAGCGCATGCAGGACATCGCTCGCGCCGTCCAGGACGGCGCGGCCGCGTACCTGCGTCGTCAGTTCCGCACCCTCGGCATTTTCGTCGTCATCATCTTCTTCGTGCTGCTGCTGCTGCCGGTGACAGACGGCGGTGGCGAGGTGCGGTGGGGCCGGAGCATCTTTTTCCTGGTCGGGGCGGCGTTCTCGGCGCTGACCGGGTTCACCGGCATGTCGCTGTGCGTGCGCGGGAACGTCCGGGTGGCGGCCGCCGCGCGGGAGGGCGGCGAGCGCCGCGCGTTCCGGATCGCGTTCCGCTGCGGCGGCGTGGCCGGCATGTTCACCGTCGGCCTGGGCCTGTTCGGCGCCGCGCTCGTGGTCCTGATCTACCGGGCCAACGCGCCCGAGGTGCTGGAGGGCTTCGGCTTCGGTGCGGCCCTGCTGGCCATGTTCATGAGGGTCGGCGGCGGCATCTATACCAAGGCCGCCGACGTGGGCGCGGACCTGGTCGGCAAGGTCGAGCAGGGCATCCCCGAGGACGACCCGAGGAACGCCGCCACCATCGCCGACAACGTCGGCGACAACGTGGGTGACTGCGCCGGCATGGCGGCGGACCTGTTCGAGTCCTATTCGGTCATGCTGGTCGCCTCGCTGATCCTGGGCAAGAGCGCCTTCGGCGACAAGGGCCTGGTCTTCCCGCTGATCATCCCGGCCATCGGGGTCATCACCGCGGTGATCGGCATCTTCTCGGTCGCGCCGCGGGCCAAGGACCGCAGCGGGATGACCGCGATCAACCGCGGCTTCTTCATCTCCGCCATCATCTCGGTCATCGGTGTGGCCATCGCCTGCTTCACCTTCCTGCCCGCCCACTTCCGCGGCTTCGCCGGAGTCACCGACCTCAGCATCCGGGCCTACAACGGCAACCCGCGCTGGATCGCGTTCGGCGCGATCCTGATCGGTATCGTGCTGGCCAGCGCCATCCAGCTGCTGACCGGGTACTTCACCGAGACCACCCGGAAGCCGGTCAAGGACATCGGGGAGGCTTCGGAGACCGGCGCGGCCACCGTCATCCTGGCCGGCATCTCGATCGGCATGGAGTCCGCCGTGTACTCGGCGCTGCTGATCGGCGGCGCGGTGTTCGGCGCTTACCTGCTGGCCACCGGGAACGCCACCATCGCGCTGTTCGCGGTGGCCATGGCCGGCCTCGGCCTGCTGACCACGGTCGGCGTGATCGTGTCGATGGACTCCTTCGGCCCGGTTACCGACAACGCCCAGGGCATCGCGGAGATGTCCGGCGACGTGGACGGTGACGCGGCACAGGCGCTGACCACGCTGGACGCGATCGGCAACACCACCAAGGCCATCACCAAGGGCATCGCCATCGCGACCGCCGTGCTGGCCGCGACCGCGCTGTTCGGCGCGTTCCGCACCTCGGTCGAGTCGGCCCTGACCGGGAAGGCGGCCGGCTCGTTCACCCTGGATGTGGCCAAGCCGAACGTCCTGGTCGGTGTCATCATCGGCGCTGCGGTCGTGTTCTTCTTCGCCAGCCTGCTGATCATGGCGGTGGGCCGGGCCGCGCAGCGGGTGGTGCTGGAGGTGCGGAACCAGTTCCGCACCCACCCGGGCATCATGACGTATGAGGAGAAGCCCGACTACAGCCGAGTGGTCGACATCGTCACCAGAGACTCGCTGCGTGAGCTGATCACCCCCGGCCTGCTCGCGGTGATGGCCCCGATCGCGGTCGGCTTCGCGCTCGGCTACCAGCCACTGGGCTCCTACCTGGCCGGCGCGATCGCGGTCGGCGTGCTGATGGCCGTCTTCCTGGCCAACTCCGGTGGGGCCTGGGACAACGCCAAGAAGCTGGTCGAGGACGGCAACCACGGCGGCAAGGGCTCCGAAGCGCACGCGGCCACCGTTGTCGGCGACACCGTGGGTGACCCGTTTAAGGACACCGCGGGGCCGGCCATCAACCCGCTGATCAAGGTGATGAACCTGGTCTCGCTGCTGATCGCGACCAGCGTGGTCAAGTACAGCGGCAACACCGGCCTTCGGGTCGGGGTCGCGCTGGGGGCGATCATCATCATCGTCGCGGCGGTCGTGATCTCCAAGCGCCGTTCCTCGGGCATGGGCGGCGAGGCGCCGGCCAGCACCGAGGTGACCGGCGCGGTCTCGCCCGCGGACGAGGGTGCCGCCATCGAGGCGCCGCCTTCCGGCGTCACAACCGGCGCGACCGTCCCGGCCGAGGAGGTCACGCCGGAGACCACTGCGGTCAAACGGCCAGACTAGGGCGGCCCAGCTAGGGCGGCCCAGCTAGGGCGCCTCAGACCAGGGGCGGCCCAGGCCAGGGCGACAGAGCTCAAGGCGTTAGAGCTCGGTGGCGAAACCCGGGTCCCGGTGACGGGGCCCGGGTTTCGTCATTCCTCGCCCGAGAAGCGCCCCCAGGCGGACTGCCGGGTCATCCCGAGGGCCGCGCCGATCTGGGCCCAGGTCGCGCCCAGCGTGCGGGCCCGGCGCACCCAGCCGGTGAGGTTCTGCTCCACCTGGACGCTGGCCGCCGCGGCCAGCGGCAGGCTGGCCAGGGCCTCCTGGCTGGTCGTGACCATGTCCCAGGGGGCCAGCTGCGGCACCACGGCGGGCTTGCCCTCGATCACCTGCGCGCACAACGCCACGCATTCGTCGCAGATGAACACCCCGGGGCCGGCCACCAGCGTCGCGACCTCGGTGTTGGGCTTCAAGCAGAACGAGCACGCGGCGATCACTGGCCGCTCGTCGGTGACGGGCATTACTGGCTCTTTGTCAGGCTGCACCTGACACTGTAAGGCTCAGCCTGACAGATGTCGAGGTCCGGATCCGCGTGACTGGACAGCGGAGCCGGCAGCCGGATCTGCCCGCAGGCGGCGTCGATGGCGGATGGCAGCGGCGTAAATCCGGTGCGTCGGCCAGTGGCGCGCCGGTACGATGCCGCCGTGCCTGAACTGAGTGCAGGCCTTCCGCCCATTCCCACCCTGCCTTGGGCATCGCTGTCTCACCGCCAGGTCCTGGCCGAGCTGGCCACACTGGGCTGGGTGCCATGCGGGGTGGGCGACTGGGCGGTGGCGCTGCGCTCCCCGGAGGGAACCCTCGTCGCGAGGGTATGTCCGTTTGACCCGGCATACTGGGCATTCGTGGACCTGTGCCGCGAGTGCGCCGGCAATCGATGGCTGCCGAGGATCGAGCTTGCCGCCGGACTCGAAGGTGGCGGCTCGGTGGTCTTCCTGGAGTTCGTCGCTCCCGTGGGCCATCCGGTCGTCAAGCAGTTCGCCGAGCAGTGGCGAGCCAGGGCGGGCGATCCGGAGTTCGGTGAGGTACGCCGGGCCGCGCAGATGATCGATGCGGAGTACCGGAAATCGACGCCCTGGTGGCATGGGTACGACCTGGACGACGCCCACATCTTCAGAGCCGCCGAGCGGCCCGTGCTGCTTGACGTCTTCTATATGGATGGCGAGTCGCTGTACCGCCAGATCCTTGAAGACATCGCCGAGGTGCACCGGCGGATTCCGCGCGAGCAGATGCGCTACGCACTGGACATCCCGTATATCGCCCGGGAGAACAGCACCGCCGAGATCCTTGCCCTGCGCAAGGCCTGGGCACGCGCTGCCGAATGATCGCATGAGGCCGTCCCGCGCACCATCCAGCGACCAGCGCCGATGCCGGTTATAGACCCAGGCGCCGAGATCTGCGGGACAGGCGCTAGTGCGGCAGCCGCCATCCGCTAGCTGGTGGCCAGGACAATTGCGGTATCGCGGGAGGGGTGCCGTGCCGCATCCGGCGGGAGTCGTCCTCGACGGCGGCTGGGTCGGCGAAGAACAAGTCAGGATACGTGCGGCGCTCGGGCGGCACCGGGCAGCGCGCTGGACCCAGGTCGCGGGTCACGATGGCAGGCCTCCGCGAGCGGGTCACGATGGCGCGGCGCCGCGGCCGGGCCCGCAGCCACTGAAGCGAAAGAACGGTCATAGCTGGTCGAGCTCCTCCGGATAGCCGGTTCACGGTGTTATCGACGCTAGGCGGGGCCGATCGGGGTCTACGATCCAATGGCATGGCAGGAAGACAGGCCAATTTGGCCTGGGAGACGCTCCTTGACCTGTCCGCCAGCAGGCCCGGGCCGCTGCACATGCGCTTGGCCGCGGCCATCCGGGCGGCGATCCGGGACGGGCGGCTGCCGGTGGGCGCGGCGCTGCCGCCTAGCCGGATGCTGGCCGCCGACCTGAGCGTCTCACGCTGGACGGTCACTGAGGCCTACAGCCAGCTCGTCACCGAGGGCTACCTGACCGGGAAGACCGGTTCGGCGACCCGGGTGACCTGGTCGCCCCAGTCCGGTGACGAGCCCAGGGCCGATCCCACCCGCAGGTTCCCGGCGCAGGCCGCCAGGCCGTCCTCAGCGGCCGGCTTCGACTTGTCTTCGTATCACCCTGACCTGCGGGCCTTCCCCCGTCGCCAGTGGGTGGAGGCGATCCGGGCAGCCGCCGAGACCGCGCCGTTCGATCGGCTGTCCTACTCCGAACCGGGCGGCCTGCCAGAGTTGCGCGCAGTCCTGGCCGAGCATCTGAACCGGAGCCGGGGCACCTCGGCCGAGCCCGGCACGATCTGCGTCGTCATGGGGGCCGGGCAGGGCATGTCCCGGCTCTGCCATGCGCTGCTGGCCGACGGGCATACCTCGATTGGCATGGAGAATCCCGGGTCTCCGCGATTGTGGCAGGCCGCGCAGGAGGCGGGCCTGGAACTCGTACCGCTCCCGGTGGACGGTGACGGCCTGGTCGTCGACGCCCTGGAGCGGCATCCCGGCCTGCGCGCCGTATGCGTGGGCGCGGCCCGGCAGATCGCACTCGGCTGCCCGCTGGGACCGCATCGCCGCCTAGCCCTGGTGGACTGGGCGCGGCGGGTGGACGGGCTGGTAATTGAGGATGACTACCACTCCGAGTTCAGCTATGACCGGCCGGCGCCACCGGTGCTGCAGGGAACGGCCAGGGACCGGGTGGCTCTGCTGGGCTCGATGAGCCAGGTGCTCGGGCCCACGGTCGGCATCGGCTGGGTGGTAGCGCCGCGCCGGTGGGTGCAGGCGGTGCGGGCCGAGCACGAGATTCAGCTGCTCCCGCCCGCGCTCAACCAGCTGGCGCTGGTAGAGCTCATGCAGTCCGGTGCCTACGACCGCCACCTGCGCGCCTCGCGGCAGCGTTACCGGGCCCGCCGCAACGCGTTGATCGACGCGCTGCGACGGCACCTGCCCGAGTACCGCGTGCGTGGCGCCGAGGCGGGCGTGCAGCTGCTACTCGAGCTGCCGCCCGGGACCGACGTGACCGCGATCCTCAGGGCCGCCGCGCGCCGCGGCATAGAGCTCTGCAACCTGTACGAGATGCAGCTCCAGCCCGAGCCATTGGACCCAGGGCTCCTGGTCGGCTACGGCAACATCAAGGACACGGTGATCGACGGGGCCGTTGCCGCGCTGGCCGAAGTCATCCGCGCTTTCCGCTGACCCGGAAGCCAGTTCAGACGCCGGAATACACGTGCGGTCGTGCGCGCCGGCCAACGCTGGCGCCTGAGATTATCGAGGAGCGCGTCCAGGTGCGGATAGCCAGGCAGCGCCTCTTGTTCTCTAGCTAGACTCCGGCCGCGGCCGCGTCCTCGCTGGAGATACCGAGCAGGTACAAGATGGCGTCCAGGTAAGGGACACTCAGCGAGGTATCGGCCGCGTCCCGCACCACGGGCTTGGCGTTGAACGCCACGCCCAGCCCGGCGGCGGCGATCATGTCCAGGTCGTTGGCCCCGTCACCCACCGCCACCGTCTGGGACAGCGGGACGCCCGCGTCCGCAGCGAACCTGCGCAGCGCCTCGGCCTTGGCGGCCCGGTCGATGACCGGCCCGGATACCTGGCCGGTGAGTTTCCCGGCCACGATCTGGAGCTCGTTGGCGGCCACGTAGGAGATCCCGAGCTCCTCGGCCAGCGGCCTGATGACCTGGACGAAGCCGCCGCTGACGATCCCGGACTTATAACCGAGCCCGGCCAGGGTCCTGATCAGCGTGCGTGCGCCCGCGGTCAGCCGCAGTTCCCCGCGCACCTCGTCGAGCACCCCGGCGTCCAGCCCGGCCAGCAGGGCCACCCGCTCGCGCAGCGAGGCGGCGAAGTCCAGCTCCCCGCGCATGGCCGCCGCGGTCACCTTGGCCACCTCGTCGGCGCAGCCGGCCCGGACGGCCAGCAGGTCGATCACTTCGTCCTGGATCAGGGTGGAGTCCACGTCCATGACGATCAGCCGCATCGCCCGCCGGTACAGGCCGCCGCGCTGCACGGCCACGTCGATGCCATGCTCGGCCGCAGCCCGGGCCAGATCCTCCCGGAGCAGCGCCGGGTCCCCGCCGGACACGTCCAGCTCGATGCAGGTCACCGGCTCAGTGGCCAGCCGGCCGATGCGGTCGATGTTGGCCCCGCTGGCCGCGATCCGCCCGGCGATGGCGGTGATCGCCGCGGGCCCGAGCGGGCTGCCCAGCACGGTGACGTGCAGCGGCCCGGAGCCTGTCCCGCCTCGCGACCCGGGCTCCCCACGCCGGGAACCCTGGTCCGTGCCGGTCGTGATCTCCACGTCCAGCCCGAGATCGCCAGCGAGCGCGCTGACCGCGGCGTGGATGCCGGTCAGGTCCGGCGCGGCGTCGCAGCCGAGCAGCACACCAAGCACCAGCCGGCCGCGGATCACCACCTGCTCGATGTCCAGGACGCTGAGCGGATGCCGGGCCAGCGCGCCGAACAGCCTGGAGGTCACGCCCGGCCGGTCCCGGCCGGTCAGCGTGATGAGCAGCGTGGTGCGCGGAGTAGTCATGGCGGCGTTAGGCTACCCGAACCAGGCCCGGCCGCAGGCGCCCCCGGTCCGTCAGGGCAGCATCAGGTGCACGTCGCCGAACTCGTGCCACAGATACCCGGACCGGATCGCTTCGGTGTAGCACCGGCGGAGCAGCTCCGGGCCGGCGAACGCGGCCAGCATCCGCAGGTGCGAGGAGCGCGGCTCGTGCAGCCCGGTGAGCAGCCCGTCCACCACGCTCACCCCGGTCTCCGGGGTCACCACATGCGAGGTCCAGCCCGCCGCGGCCGACACTGTTCCCGCCGGCACCGTCTTCCCCGGCCCCGGTCCAGCTGGCACCGGTCCAGCTGGCACCGGCCCAGCTGGCGCCACCCGGGCCGCCGTCTCCAGCGCCCGGACCACGGTGGTACCCGCGGCGATGACCCGGCCGCCGCGGGCCCGGACGTGGTTGACCAGCGCGGCCGTGGCCGGCGGGACGTCATACGGCTCGGCGTAGGGATCCTCGTCGGCCTCCAGCGAGGACACCCCGCAGTGCAGGGTCAGCGGGGCGATCAGCACGCCGCGGGACACCAGAGCGGTCACCACCGCCGGAGTGAACGGACGGCTGGCGCTGGGCATCTCGGCGCTGCCCGGCGTCTGCGCGAACACCGTCTGGTACGCGGGCAGGCCCCAGTCCCGCGGCACGTAGGAGTAACGGATCGGGACGCCGTGCCGGAGCAGATAGGGCACCACCGCGACCGACAGCCGGGCTCGCCACAACCGGGCCGTGGCACGCTCCAGCAACCTCAGTTCGGCCCCGCCGGGCAGGAAGATCACCTGACCGGGATAACCCTTCCCGTTCGGTACCGAGATCTTGTCCCTGATCTGGCGCAGCTCCACCAGCCAGGCCCCGTCCGGCACCGGGCCGGAGAAGTGCACGGCCAGGCTGCCGCCGGCCCGCACCTGCGCGGGCAGCGTGGCGGTGTTGTTGACGACGAGCAGGTCGCCGGGCAGCAGCAGATCCGGCAGGTCGCCGAACGCGTGGTGGCTGACCTGCCCGGACGCCCGGCGGCTGACCAGCAGCCGCACGCCGTCGCGGGGCACGCCC
>JBAPYC010000878.1:0-7489 GCA_049284535.1 Streptosporangiaceae bacterium | reverse complement strand
GGCTGAACAGGTTCAGGCCCAGGGTGACCAGGCAGACGTTCCCGGTGCGCTCGCCGTTGCCGAACAGGCAGCCCTCGATCCGGTCGGCGCCGGCCAGCACGGCCAGCTCGGCGTCGGCGACCGCGGTCCCGCGGTCGTTGTGCGTGTGCACCGAGACGCAGACGTGCTCGCGGTTCGGCAGGTTCCGGCTCATCCACTCGATCTGGTCGGCGTAGACGTTCGGCGTGGACCGCTCCACCGTGCACGGCAGGTTCAGGATGATCTCCCGGCCCGGACCCGGCTGCCAGACGTCCATGACATCCGCGCAGACATCCAGCGCGTAGTCCAGCTCGGTGTCCATGAAGATCTCGGGCGAGTACTCATACCCGAAGTCAGTGCCGCTCAGGAGCTCCTCGGCATACTTCATGACGTGCCGGGTGCCCTCGACGGCGAGAGCCTTGCACTCCTCGCGGTCGATGCGGAACACGACCTTGCGGAAGATCGGCGCCGTGGCGTTGTACAGGTGCACGGTCGCCAGCCGCGCGCCGACCAGGGACTGGACCGAACGCTCGATCAGGTCCTCGCGGGCCTGGGTCAGTACCGAGATCCGCACGTCGTCGGGGATCCGGTTGCCTTCGATCAGCTCGCGTACAAAGTCGAAGTCGGTCTGGCTGGCCGACGGGAACCCGACTTCGATCTCCTTGTAGCCCATCCGGATCAGGGTCTCGAACATCTTGAGCTTGCGGGCCGGGCTCATCGGGTCGATCAGCGCCTGGTTGCCGTCCCGGAGGTCGGTGGACAGCCAGCGCGGGGCCTTGGTGATGGCCTTGCCGGGCCAGGTGCGGTCGGGTAGCTCGACCGGCTGGAACGGGGTGTAGCGATGACACGGCATGCCGCTCGGCTGTTGCTGTATGGGTGAGACGCGTTTGTACGCGTGGTCCTGCTGCATTGGTTTGCGCTTCCTCGTCGCTAGTAGGCGATTGCCAGGTAAGTCGGGCCTGATCGGCGCTTCCTGAAATGGCTGCCTGATCGGTGGCCAGCGAACACGCCAACACTCCGCGGCGAGGGAGCCGGCCTATCGGCCCCCGCCGCGGCCGCTAAGGAGGAGCAGCTCACGCAACATTGCCCACCACCATACCAGCCGGACGGGGGCGAGGGGTGAACCGGGACGCTGGGGGTGCGGAGGGCGGGAGGCTACGCGTGTTGGGGTGGCGGGAAGGCGCGGGCCGGAGTTGGGTAGGAATATGCAGATCGAGCAGCTGGACCTGGCCGACATCAGGAGACGACGCGCCTGTCACCAGACCTATCTGGCGGCCCAGCGGGTCGACGAACCCGAGGGACCCTGGTTCACCGAGGAACCGTTCGGCGGCTGGCTCTCGGTCGGCTGGAGCGGCGAGCCCCAAGAAGTGTGGGCAGCGCCTGGGCCGGTGGAGGGTTCGGTCGCGGGCTGGTACCGGCTCGAGCTGCCGGGCCGGGAGAACCTGGACAAGGCACATCTGGACGTCGTGGTGCACCCGGCGGAACGGCAGCGCGGCCTCGGCCGGGCCCTGCTGCGGCACGCGTCGGCCCGGGCGGCGGCGAACCATCGTTCGGAGCTCAGCGGCACGGCCAGGGACGGCTCCCCCGGTGCCGCCTTCGCCGGTGCGGCCGGGGCGGCGCCGGGGATGGTAGACATCATGCGCGTGCTGGACGTGCACCAGCTGGACAGGCACGCGCTGGCGCAGCTGCGGACAAGCGCGGAACGAGCCGCGGCCGGCTATGAGCTGGTGTCGTGGATCGGGCCGGTGCCTGAGGAGTTCATCGAGCAGGCGGCCGGGCTCTACAACGCCGCCAACGACGCCCCGCACGATCCCGGGACGGTGCCCGAGGAGTGGGACGCCCGGCGGGTGCGCGAGCGGGTCAACGCGCTGCGACCGCGCTACGGGCTGCACTTTTACACGGAAGCGGCCCGGCACGCGGACACCGGCGAACTGGCGGGGCTGACCGAGATGGCGGTGGATCCGGCCGACCCGGGCTGGGGTCACCAGGTGCTCACGGTGGTGGCCAGGAAGCACCGCGGTCACCGGCTCGGCCTGCGGCTGAAGCTCGCGATGCTGCAGCTGCTGGCCACCACCGAGCCGCAGCTGAGGCGGCTCGAGACCTTTAACGCCCAGGCCAACACCCACATGATCGCGATCAACGAGGCCCTGGGCTATCAGCCTTACGGCCCGCCGGTTATCTGGTTCCGGCTGGACGTGACCATGGCCCCCGGCGTGCTTCCGGCGTCCGGCTAATCCCCCGCCCGATTCCCTGGTGTCGGGCGAAGATCCGGCCGCGGGAGGGTACGAGCGCTGCGCTTTCGAGGCGAACAGGCTCAATCCGAGTGTGCTGGACAAATGCCGGGCCGCAAGCTGGCCCCGGACGCTGTTTCCCGCCTGGTCCAGCCGCGGCGAGAACGTCCCCAGGGCGCCTTTTCCCGGCGACACCGCCACGATCCCGCCCGCGATCCCGCTCTTCCCGGGCACTCCGACATCGAAAAGCCAGTCGCCCGAGGTCTCGTACATCCCGGCGGTCGCCATCACGGCCAGCACATGCCGGCAGACGTCTACAGAGACGACTCGCCGCCTGGTCAGGGGGTTGACCCCTCCGTCGGCCAGGGTGGCGCCCATGACAGCGAGGTCCTCGGCGCTGACCTGAAGGCAGCTCTGCCTGGTGTACAGGTCGACTGCTTCGGCTGGGTCGGCATACATCCGGTCCCGGCTGGCCAGCAGGTTCGCAATAGCGCGATTACGGTGATTGGTAGCCGAGGCGGAGGCGTACACCTCATCGCTCACGGTAAGGTCACGGCCGGCGAAACGGGACAGCCCCGTGGAGAGGAAGAGCCATTTCTCCGCGCTGCTCTCACCGGGTACCAGGCTGGTGGCGGCGATGGCCCCGGCATTGACCATCGGGTTCGACCGGCCGTCCGCGCTGCGCTCGACGAAGGCCAGCGAGTCGAACGCAAGCCCGGTCGCATTCACGCCGAGCTGGCGCCGGACTTGTTCGGCGCCGAGCGTCTCGCACACCAGGGCGAAGACAAAGGGCTTGGCCACACTCATGATCGTGAACTCCTGCCCGGTATCCCCCGCCCGCCAGATGCTGCCGCTGATGCCGACGACGCAGATGCCGAACAGGTCTGCTGGCACCCGGGCCAGCGCCGGATACGTCTGTGAGGTTTTCCCGCTCACCTCGGCGCGGTACATCTGGTAGGCCTCGTCCACGCGGGCCTGGACCTGCCCGGCTGTGGGCAAGTGACCCGTGGATACATACCGCCGCGCGCCTTTCGTGTCCCGCCCTCCCTCCTGTGTCATCGGTGCTGGGAGAGCGTAACTTCTGCCTGGTGTCGCGCTTGGCCTGCTTTCGGTCACCGGAGGCGAGCGTGCTGGCGCGCCGCTTCTCACTGGCCGGCGAACGCAGGGCACGATCACCGGTGGGCGCTCCGCTGACGGCTGGGTCCTTCCGGTCAGCGCCACGCGTTGCCGGGCGCCCGTTCGGTCCCTGATTCTGTTTCGCGGCGCGGGCTGCCTCGAGCCGCTCGGCACGCAACCGCGCCGCCGACTGCCGGGCGAGGACTGAGACACGGCGGCTGACCCGTGAGAGCCCCTCCTCGAACGCCTCGGTCTTCATCGCCGCCCGCTTGTTCTCCGGCCGTGCCGTTCCCCGGCCGCCGAGATCGGCCACGCGTGCACTGGCGGCCCGGCGGTACTGGCCTGCGTATTTGTTCCGAGCGCGCCGGATCCGCGTTTCGAGCTCGATAGCCGCATCCTCGTCCAGCTCGGCCAGCCTGGCCGTGTCGGTCTCGGCCACCAGCAATCGCTCAGCATCGTTGAGAACCGCCACGAGCGATGCATTCACTCCAGTCCTCCGATCCCGCGGCCGCATCCGCTGGGCATGCCTCGTCCTCCGCATACACAGCGTCTTCAGGCTGCCCCGGACGCTGCCGGTGTGCCTCACCCTCGAAGCATGAAAGGTGCCTGGATCCAGGCGTGCTTCTGGCGTCTGGCTAGCCCCGTCCGGCAGACTCCTCGGTCATGGCGATGACGCCGATGACCTGAGCCTGGGTCATGCCGAGATCGGTCCCGATAGCCAGCGCCGCGTGCCGCTCGGCCTCGGTGAGCGGGCCGTCCGCCATGGCGATGCGGATGATGCCGGCGAGGTACCACTCCCGGGCCTGGATGGTGAGCTGCGCGCCAACCTGGCTCAGCGCCGGGCGGAGGGCGTCCAGCGGCTGGCCGAGATCGGCCGCGAGCTGGTCGTCGTCGTAGTCCGGCACCCCCGATCCGATGACCGCCTCGATGGCGCGGCGCCGCGCGGCCGGATTGGCCGGGTCACCCGACCTCAGCATGGCGGCGACCGCGGCGCGCATGCCGGCGGGCAAGGCGGCCTGCATCTGGGCCGTGGTCGGCTGGCTGAGGACGTCCGTCACGTACCGGGTCCGGCAGGTTCTGCACTGCACGTGCTCGCCAAGCGTGTTCAGCGGGATGACCGGGAGAAAGAACAGCGTGAACCAGCGGCGCCCGGAGCGGAGCCGGTACTGCCGGTCCCCACCGCACCGGCGGCAGTGGAAAACGCCCTGCGCGAGCGTCCGGTAGAAGACGCGCAGGCCAAAGATGATCAGCAAGACAGATTCCCCTCCCGGCCACCAGCCGCTGTGCTCCCGCATCGGTGCAGGTCATTCCATGATGTATCGGAGCAGGCCGGAACGTCATGACATTGCCCGCACAAGGCGGATAACCATTGGCGCGAGCCGGGCGTGATGCGGTTCGCTGGGGTTATGGACATCGAACGGTTCGCGCCCGCGCAGGATACGGAGCTGGTGCGCGAGTGTTACGAGATCTTCCACGCGGTCCGCGAGGCTGACGATCCGGACCTGCCGGTCATGTCATGGCGGGTGTTCGAGGGCTGGCTCCGCAGCGGCTGGGTGGATAACCCACGGGAGACCTGGCTGACCGCCGACGCCGACGGCGTCGCCGGGTGGTACGTGCTCGAGCTGCCGTCCCGGGACAACAGGCACCTCGCGGTGCTGGACGTCCTGGTCAGGCCCAGCCGGCAGCGGCATGGCCTGGGCACGGCGCTGCTTCGGCACGCCGCCGGGAGGGCACTAGCCGACGACAGGACGCTGCTGGCTGGACGTTTCCGGGAGGGAGCCCCGGGCGAGGCCTTCGCCCGCGGAGCCGGGGCCGTCTGCGGGCTGGCCGACATTCACCGGGTGCTCGACCTGGACACGGCCGCCGCAGGCCGCCGGGCCGAACTGCGCGCCGCAGCCCAGCAGGCGGCCGCCGGGTACTCGCTGACCTCCTGGGAGGGTCTCACGCCTGAGAAGTACCTGGATCAGGTGGCCGCGATCAACCGGGCGCTGGCCGACGCGCCGCACGACCCAAACGTGGAGGCCTCGGTCTGGGATGCCGAGCGCGTGCGCGCCGCCGAGCGGCGGATCGGGCTGCAAGGCCTCCGGGCCTATACGGTGGCGGCGGCCCACGAGCGCACCGGGGAGCTGGGCGGCTTCACCCAGGTGGAGGTCAGCCCGGCGAACCCGGCCCGGGCGTTCCAGGGGCTGACCGCGGTGATCCGGGCGCACCGCGGTCACCGGCTGGGGCTTTTCCTCAAGCTGGCCATGCTGGACCGGCTGGCCGAGGCCGAGCCGCAGGTACGGCAGGTGTTCACCGAGAATTCCGAGACCAACGAGCACATGATCGCGATCAACGAGGCGCTCGGCTACCGCGTCGTGGGCGGCCCGCTGCGATCCTGGGAGCTGAAGGCGGCCGACGTGGTGGCGGCTCAGTCGTAGAAGCCCAGGCGGCGCAGCTGGCGTGGGTTGCGCTGCCAGTCCTTGGCGATCTTGACGTGCAGGTCCAGGTAGACCTTGGTACCCAGCAGGGCCTCGATCTGCTGGCGGGCGCGGGTACCGACATCCTTCAGCCGTGCTCCCTTGGTGCCGATAACAATCGCCTTCTGGCTCTGCCGTTCCACGTAGAGCTCGGCGTGCACGTCGGTCAGGTCCTCGCGGCCCGGGCGCGGGCCCATCTCCTCGACCACCACCGCGATCGAGTGCGGCAGCTCGTCCCGGACGCCGTCCAGGGCGGCCTCGCGGATCAGTTCGGCCACCATGATCTGCTCGGGCTCGTCGGTCAGCTCGCCGTCCGGATACAGCGGCACGCCTTCGGGCAGATAGGAAACCAGCACGTCGGCCAAGGTGTCGAGCTGGAAGCCGGTCACAGCCGAGACCGGGACCACATCCGCCCAGTCGCCCAGGCTGCTCACGGCCACGAGCTGCTCGGCGACCCGCTCGGGCGAGACCTCGTCGCACTTGGTTACGACCACGATGACCGGAGTTTTCTTCACGTTCGCGAGCTCGCGGGCGAGGAACCGGTCGCCCGGCCCGACCGGATCGCCGGCCGGGATGCAGAAGCCGATCACGTCGACCTCGGTGAGCGTCGACCGGACCAGGCTGTCCAGGCGCTCACCGAGCAGCGTCCGCGGCTTGTGCAGGCCGGGCGTGTCCACCAGGATCAGCTGGGCATCCGGGCGGTGCACGATCCCGCGAATGACATGCCGGGTGGTCTGCGGCCGGTCGCTGGTAATCGCCACCTTGGCGCCGACCAGCGCGTTCGTCAGCGTCGACTTGCCAACGTTCGGGCGGCCCGCGAAGCAGGCGAACCCGGAGCGGAAGACGGCTTCTGGCGGACCCGGCGCTGGGCTGGTAGGCGTTGGATGGTTCACCTATTGATTCTCGCGCATGCCGGGAGTGGTATACCCAGCCCGTTCGGCCTTAAGGAGATCGTGCGGCGGGTCAGGGGGCGCACGGCGCTACCGTCGTGTCATGCCTGCGGCCCTTCGGTTCCGGCCCACCGCCCGCCTCCTGGTGCTCGACCCGGCCGGGCGGGTCCTGCTGTTCAGCGCGGCGGATCCGCGCGGTCAGGTCTGGTTCACACCGGGCGGCGGGGTGCACCGCGGGGAGAGCCTGGAGGCGGCGGCCGTCCGGGAACTGGCCGAGGAAACCGGGCACGTGCGCGCCGAGGCCGGTGTCGGGCCGGTCGTGGCGACCTGCGCCGGGCTCTGGACGACCGCGGATGGGCTCGTCTTCTTCGGCGCGGACGCCTTCTTCTTCGTGCGCGTCCGCGAGCCGTCGGTGAACACGGACGGGCAGGAAGCGCTGGAGCGCTCGATCATCACCGGGCACCGGTGGTGGACACCGGGCGAGCTGCGGGCCACCGGCGACCGGATCGTGCCGACCGGGCTCGCTGACCTGGTGGAGGAGCTGACGCGGGCCGGCGTGCCCGCGGCGCCGGTGCGGCTGCCGTGGCGGTTATGGCGGGCTACGGGTGCAGTGTCGCCCGGATGCTGCCGTCGGGGGCGGCGTGGAAAATGGTCGCGTCCGGGCCGAGATCGCGCACCACGGCCAGGTCGCCCGGGTCCAGATCGGCGTCGCTGACCAGCGCGGCCGCCTCGAGCTTCTGCGCGCCGCTGGACACCGCCATGGCCACGGCCAGGC
>JBAPYC010000877.1:0-3345 GCA_049284535.1 Streptosporangiaceae bacterium | reverse complement strand
CGGCGGCGATGAGCGCGGCCGGCCCCCGGCCGTGGCCGGCCGACTCGGCCTGGCTGAGCGCCGCGACCTGGAGCAGCAGCGTCAGGACGAGGGTGACCACCCCGAGTGGCCCGATGTCGGAGCGGCGCATGATGTCCAGCGCGGCGCGGGCCGGCTTGCCGCTGGCCAGGCCGTCGGCCAGGTCGGCTAGCCCGTCCAGGTGCAGGCCCCGGGTGAGCAGCGCGAGCGAGGCCACGGCCAGGCCGGACGCGGTCAGCGATCCGGCACCGAGGCGGTCCGCGAGCAGCAGCACGGTCGCGGCGATGACCCCGAGCGCGACGCCCACCACCGGAGCCCACGCCATCGCGGCGCTCACCGTGGCCGGCGTCAGCGGTTCGGGGCCCGCCGGATGCCCATCCGGGGCGGGGCCCGGCGCCCCGGCCCGCTGCGTGGGCCACGGGATCACGGTGAGCAGCGTCACCGACAGCCTCAGGCCAGTCAAGCTCATGGCGAACGAGCCTATCGGCCCGCGGATTGAAGACGTACTATCTTGACCGGGGGTCATAGCCAGACGACAACGGGATGGCGGTGGCAAAGCGCGTGCCTGAATGGTGGTCGATCGAGGTCTTTGACGCGGAAGCACTTCCCGCCCGCCGGTGGAAGGACTCCTACCAGGACGGGCTCACCGAGGCGGCCGTCACGCGCGGCGCCATTTCCTGGGAATGGCACGAGCACCGCTACGGCGTGGTGTTCGAGGTGCTGTTCGAATCGCAGGAGGAGTGGGACGCGTTCCGGGCCCTGCCCGCGGTCCGCTCGGCCCTGGACGCGGTGCCCGACCCGGTGAACGGCCTGCTTGTCTACAGGGGCCGCGGCGGCGGGTCCGGGCCGCGCAAGCCGCGCAAGCCCAGGCCCGCGCCCAGCGCCAGCAGCATGGAGCTGCCCGAGCCGGCCACCGAGCGTGTCCTGCGGCTGACCGAGGCCATGGCCGACGAGCAGGAAGGCGTCATGATCGGGGCGTCAGACTTCGCCGAGCGCACGCCGCACGTGGCGGCTAGGGCCTAGCCGCCCGCGCCGGCCCGCGCAGCTAGCCGGGCGGGCCGGATACGCGTGAATTACCCCAGTGCGGGTAGGCGCTCGGGCACGATGGCCAGATTCAGTCTCTTGGGTAAAGCATCCTCCGGGACGGTGCAGGATGGTGGCATGAGGGAAACTCGAGTCATGACCGACGGGCTGCGGGCCGCGATCGAGCGCAGCGGTTTCTACCCCGGCCTGGTCTCCGACGCGGTGGCCTCGGCATTCGGGTCCGAGCCGGTGACGGCCTATGCCGTCCACCATGACGCCATCTTCGACCCCGGCATGGAGGTGCGCCGGCACATGACCGTGCTGGCGCTCACGCCGACCCGGCTGGTGTACTCGCACACCGACGAGAACCCGGCCGACGAGCCCGACAGCAGTCCGCGCGCGGAGACCAGCACGGAGGCGATCAGGTTCGGCAAGATCTCCTCCGTCGCAGTCACCCGCGTGGTTCCCGACCCGGCGGCTTACGTGCCGGGCGTGACCATGCCCTCGGAGGTCATGCTGACCATCGGCTGGAACGTCCTGTCCCACCTGGAGCTGGAGCCCGCTCACTGCGGCGACGAGAGCTGCGAGGCGGACCACGGCTACCTCGGCACCATCACCGCCGACGACTTCACGCTGCGGGTCAGCCAGGCCGCGGACGGTGAGGATGCCGTGCGGCAGCTGCTGAACTTTGCCCGGGAACTGTCGGATGCTACCGCGGTGGGCGGTAACTGAAGGTTACCGATAGGTCCGTTTTGCCGGTGGTGCCCGCCCAGTGACACGATGTTCCGGCAAGATGCTGAGCACGGCGTTCTGGCAAGATGCTGATGCACGGCGCTAAGGCGGCAGCCCCGCCCGGGCTGGGCGCCATGGCCGGACTCTGAGTGGCCCCCGCGAGTAGCAGATGAGGATCCTTCAATGACGCCTGAGCCGAAACATCCGCCGATTGTGCCGTCCTACGGCGCCGCGACCCTGGCCGACCTGTCGTCATCGATGCTCGCGTCCCTCGATCCCGACGCGCCCGAGTCGCAGAACGTCCTCGGTCTGCCCGCCACGCAACGGGCGTGCCTGCTGATCGTGGACGGGCTCGGCTGGGAGCTGCTCCGGGATCATCCCGCCGTCGCGCCGTTCCTGTCCGAGCTGGCGCGCAATTCCAAGCCCATCACGGCCGGATTTCCCTCCACCACGGTGACCAGCCTCGGCTCGATCTGCACCGGGCGCCCGCCCGGCCAGCACGGGATCCTCGGCTACCAGGTGCTCATCCCCGGTGAGAACCGGCTGCTGAACGGGCTGCGCTGGGACCCCAGGGTAGATCCGCTGCAATGGCAGCCGCTGCCGACCATCTACGAGCGGGCCACCGACGCGGGCATCGCGGCCGTGCACGTGGCCCAGGGCGCGTTCCGCGGCACCGGCCTGACCGTGGCCACCATGCGCGGCGCCGAGTTCCGGCCGGCCGACAGCATGGGCGCCCTGGCCGCGCAGGGCGCCGCGGCTATCTGGGAGAACGGCCGCGCGTTGGTGACCGTTTACCACGGGGACCTGGACAACACCGGGCACATGTTCGGCGTCGCCTCGGACGCCTGGTACAACCAGCTGGCCCACGTGGACAAGCTGGCCGAGCACCTCGCCCTGGCGCTGCCGTCGGGGACCCGCATGTATGTGACTGCGGACCACGGCATGGTGGACATCGGCCCGGACGACAAGCTGGACATCGACGCGACGCCGGAACTGCGCGACGGGCTGGCCCTGCTTGGCGGCGAGCCACGGGCCCGGCACCTGTACGCCCGCCCGGGGGCCGCGGCGGACCTGCTTGCGACCTGGCGCGACGTGCTCGCAGACCGCGCCTGGGTGCTGTCCAGGGAAGAGGCGATCAAAGAGGGCTGGTTCGGCCCGGTCGAGCCGGCTATGGCCGAGCGGATCGGCGATGTCATCGCGGCCCCAGCCGGGAACCTCGCGCTGGTCGCGACCGAGGCCGAGCCCAGGGAATCCAGGCTGTTCGGCATGCACGGCTCGCTCACGGCGGCCGAGCAGTTCGTGCCCGCGCTCGCCTTCACGGCCACGTGACCAGCCGGGACAGCCTGCTGGTCACCTCTGCGGCCCTGGCCGCAGAGCTGGACCGCGGGCCTGAGCCGGTGCTGCTTGACGTGCGCTGGCGCCTCGGCGGGCCGCCTGGCATCGAGGCCTACCGCCAGGGTCATCTGCCCGGCGCGGTCTTCACCGACCTGGACCGGGAACTGGCCGGGCCGCCGGGCCCGGGCGGCCGGCACCCGCTTCCGGAAGCCGGCGCATTCCAGGCCGCGATGCGCG
>JBAPYC010000876.1:0-2391 GCA_049284535.1 Streptosporangiaceae bacterium | reverse complement strand
CGCCGGACCGCCTGCGTCCCCCGGGTCGCGCCGCGCTGGGCGACCCGGGTACCACGGCCGGCCGCGCGCGCCCCGGCGGTCGTGGCGTTCATGAACGTCCTGACCAGCGTGCGCCGTTCCTGCGGCTGGTCCGTCTCGGAGATGTCGGTCGCTACCTCGGCGGCGCGTGCCGAGATGTCGCTCGGTTCGGTTTTCGGTTCGGCCATAGCGTGCCCCTACCCGTGATCGCCGCGGAGCCACCTGCAGTGGCGGGTCAGTTGGGACTGTACGGCGTGTGCCGCAGGTCCGGCGCCGGCCGGGAGGTGGTGGTGCGGAGCATGCCGGTCTCCCGGGACAGCAGCGCCCGCTGCAGGCCGAGCCGGCGCACGGTGTCGGACTCGGCCAGCATGGCCTGCCGCTCCGGCAGGTCGATGACCATCGCGGCCGCGATCACGAAGGACAGCAGCACCGGTTCGTCCGGCAGTTCCTCCACCTCGACGGTGGCGCCGCCCCATTCGGTCAGGGCGTCCAGGTAGGCGCGGAACGCCCCTTGGACTGCCCGCACGGCCGGCCCGGCGGCCAGCGGGTCGATCTCCGCCTGGGGCAGCATCTCGACCTCGCCCTGCAGGTAGGGCCGCGACTCGTCGAGCCTGGTCAGCCGGAACCGCTGGGTGCCGACGGTGACAATGTCGAACCGGCCGTCATCGTGGCGCTCGGCACGCCGCAGGACCGCGGTGCAGCCCACGTCATACAGGGACTGCACCCCCTCGATACCGGTCTCGCGGCCCTTGCGGATGGCGATGACGCCGAACCGGCGCGGCTCGGGACCATCCAGCAGATCCTGGACGAGTTCCCGGTACCGGTCCTCGAAGATATGCAGCGGCAAGAGCATGCCCGGGTAGAGCACCGCGCCGAGCGGGAACAGCGGCAGCATTTCGCCCATATCACGACAGTACGCGCCGTCCCCGCCAGCGCGGCCCCGGGTCCTGCGGCGGGTCAGCGCCCTCAGACGGTCAGGACGATCTTGCCGCGAAGGTGGCCGGTGGCCAGGCGCCGGTAGGCGTCCTGGACCTGGCTGAGCGGGAAGGTCGCCGCGATCGGCACCTCCAGCTGGCCGGCGGCGATCAGCCCGGCCAGTTCGGCTAGCGTCTCGGCGCTGGCCCCGGCCGCGTTGCCCTCGGCCTTGACGCCGTACTTGGCGACCGCCTCGAAATTGGCGACGGTATCGATCCGGGACGGCTCGACCCCGAGGTCGTTGATGGCGATCTCGACGTAGTCACCGCCGACCGTGTCGATGAACGCATCGACCTTTCCGGCCGCCTGGCGGATCCGTCCGGCCACTCCGTCGCCGTAGGCCACGGGGATCACGCCATGGCCTTGCAGCCATTCGTGATTGGCGGGACTGGCCAGGCCGATCACGGTGGCGCCGGCCCGGCGGGCCAGCTGGACGGCGATCGAGCCGACCCCGCCGGCCGCCCCGGAGACCACCACGGTGTCCCCCTGCGTCAGCGCGACGGCCCGGACGGCGGCGTATGCCGTGGCCCCGGCCACGAACAGCCCCCCGGCCACCTCCCACGGCACGCCGGCCGGCTTGGCCGTCAGGTGCTGCTCCTCGACCACCACGTACTCGGCCTGGCTGGCGCGGTCATCGGTGTAGCCGATGACCTCATCGCCGAGCGCGAACGCGGTCACACCGAGACCGGTCTCGGCCACCACGCCGGCCAGGTCACTGCCCTGCCCGGACGGGAAGGTGGCCGGCCACCGCTCATGCAGCTGGCCATCGCGGATCTTGGCCTCGCCCGGGTTGATCCCGGCCGCCTTGAGGAGTACCAGCACCTGGCCCGGGCCTGGTTCCGGCTTGGGCACATCGGCGATCTTCAGGACGTCCACATCGCCGTACTGATCGAACCGTACTGCCTTCATCTGCGTCCTCCGTTCTCCAACCAGCCCTCAACCGCAGGGGGCCGCCGGGTATGCCCGCCGGACGCCAGATGTTGCCATGTCACGGCTGCCCGGTCCGCCCGCAGGCCCGCGGGCGGACGGCATTGTCAGCGGGACCGGTTAGCCTTCGACGGTGGCCGGAGGCTGGGATCGCACGCGGGTGCTCGCCCTGGCGCCCGACGCGCCCGCACAGCGGACCGCGTCCTCACTCGCCTCGGGCCGGGCCTGGACGCTGACCGGTGCCGCAAGCGGCAGCGCCCTGTGGGGTGAGTGCCGCGGCAGCGCGGCTACGCCCTACCGGACGGTCGTCGACTTGTCCGGCGCCGGCCTGCCCGGCGCCAGTACGCCCGCGCCCGCGTACCGGTGCTCGTGCCCGAGCCGGAAGTTCCCGTGCAAGCACGTGCTGGCGCTGATGCTGCTGTGGGCGGACGGCGCCGTAGCCGAGGACCCGGGCGGCCCGCCGGAGTGGGC
>JBAPYC010000875.1:0-6860 GCA_049284535.1 Streptosporangiaceae bacterium | reverse complement strand
GTCTGGTCCGGCGGCAGCTTCATCTACGTGCCGAAGAACATGCACGTGGACATTCCGCTGCAGGCCTACTTCCGGATCAACACCGAGAACATGGGCCAGTTCGAGCGGACGCTGATCATCGTCGACGAGGGTGCCTACGTGCACTACGTCGAGGGCTGCACCGCGCCGATCTACTCCTCTGACTCACTGCACTCCGCGGTCGTCGAGATCGTCGTCAAGGCCGGCGGTCACTGCCGGTACACCACGATCCAGAACTGGTCGAACAACGTCTACAACCTGGTCACCAAGCGGGCCGTGGCACAGGCCGGCGCGAGCATGGAGTGGATCGACGGCAACATCGGCTCTAAGGTCACGATGAAGTACCCGGCCATCTACCTGATGGGCGAGCACGCCACGGGAGAGACCCTGTCCGTCGCGTTCGCCGGCGAAGGCCAGCACCAGGACGCCGGGGCCAAGATGGTGCACTGCGCGCCGCACACCTCCTCCCAGATCATCTCCAAGTCCGTGGCCAGAGCCGGGGGCCGCACGTCCTACCGGGGCCTGGTCCAGGTACAGGAGGGCGCGGCGCACTCCAAGTCCACGGTCAAGTGCGATGCGCTGCTGGTGGACACCGTCAGCCGGTCCGACACCTATCCCTACGTAGACATCCGCGAGGACGACGTGGAGATGGGCCACGAGGCCAGCGTCTCCAAGATCTCCGAGGACAAGCTGTTCTACCTCATGAGCCGCGGCATGACCGAGGACGAGGCGGCGGCCACCATCGTGCGCGGCTTCGTCGAGCCCATAGCGCGCGAATTGCCGATGGAGTACGCGCTCGAGCTGAACCGGCTGATCGAGCTGCAGATGGAGGGGTCGGTCGGCTAATGCGCCCCCCGGCGCATCTGCGCCGTGCTGCATAACGAGCATCGCCTGCTTGGCGGCCCAGGCCGTCATCAACTACCACCTGCACCGCCGGGCCCGCGCATGGCGGCCAGCGCGGCCGAGTTCCCGGTCAGATCACAGTAATCATCCAGAACGGTAGCGGGCGGCGTTCCGGTGTCGCTCAGGTGATGGACGATCTGGCCGAATGACCCGATGAAGCTGTCCTCGCGATAGCCGAGATCGGCCGTTGCGCAGAAATCCCTGACCAGGCCCTGGACCAGTCGCAGATTGGGCCGGGGCATCGACGGGAACAGGTGATGCTCGATCTGGCGGTTAAGGCCGCCGAGCATGAAGGTGGTCAACCATCCGCCCGTGATATTCCGCGCCGTGATGACCTGGCGGCGGGCGAAGCCGGCCGCCATTGCGGAGTCGATGATCGGCATCCCCTTGTGGTTGGGTGCGAAACTGATGCCCAGGTACACCGAAAAGACCGCCTGCTGCACGACGATGAAGGCGAGTGCCTTGAGCGGGGAGAGCACCCACAGCACCACCGTCAGGTACAGCGCGGCATGCAGCGCGATGAGAGAGCCTTCTACCGCCGCAGCGCGGTCTCGCTGCCCCAAGAGCCGCTTGATCCCCAGTACGTGCATACCACTGCTGCGCAGCAGCATCAGGGGGAAGAAGAGCGGCGCCTGCCGGCGTGCCAGCCACGATGCGAGAGAGCGGCGCCCATCTCCCGGCGTGTCAGCTGAGGCAAAGGGGGCCCCTTCGCCGATGTCAGGGTCGCGGCCCATCTCGTTGGGATGCGCGTGATGAGCGTTGTGCTTGGGAACCCACCAGCCAAAGCTCAGCCCGATGAGCGTGTTCCCCACGGTGAGACCGAGCTTGCGATTACGCCGGCGCGTGCCGAAAACCTGGTTGTGCCCCGCGTCATGGCCGATGAAGCCCAGCTGGGTGAACATCATCCCCACCAACGGGGCGACGGCGAGGGTCATCCACGAGTTGCCCACCCAGATGAACAGGGCCCAGCCAGCGAAGAAGGCGAGGATCGTCAGGGTGATCTTCACCCGGTAGTAGCCGGGCCGGCGGTCGAGCAGACCCATCGCCCGGACCTGCAGCAGCAGCGCACGAAAGCTTGCTGTCGAAGGATCGGCCGCAGCAGGCGGACTGTCCGCGGCTGAAGCGCGGCCGGACGGGAGGGCCATAACGCCGGGTGCTGTTGTCTTCGTCGCTCTGTCCTCCTGGGCGTCTCCCGAGCACATCGCTCGGGGTAACGTCGCCAGGGTCTGGAGCAACAGGCCACCGCCGGGGTCTGCCCGGCACGGGCGCACTTGCTCTACGGTACCTCCACAGGGGGCCCGCAGGGCCTGTCACTCGTATCAGATAAATACGCGTCCGGATGACCATCAGCGCAGCTCGGTGGCTGGCTCTGGAATTTCTGGCCTCACCGGATATCTGGCGCCGCTCCGGTGGCCAGGCGTTCCGCGGCCGTGCAGCAACGGGTGCTGCCGCTGCCGGCCGGTGCCATCTCAGGCTGCGCTGTCAATGGCAGCTGGGTCGATGAAGAAGTTGTCGCGGAACAGCCCGGTCGGGTCGTAGCGTCGTTTCAGCGCTCTGAGCCTGGCCAGATGCGCGCGCGGGAATGCGCGTTCGAGCACCTCGGGCCCGGTCGCGGATTCGAAGCTGAGGTACATGCCCTCCATGTGCGGGTTCAGGGTTTGCCACCAGCGGTCGAGCCCGGAAGAACGGGTGCCGAAGGCCACGACCGAGAAGTTCGCGTCACGCCACCCGTAGGCGGTCGCGTCAGGGGGAACGTCGGATACCGCCCCGCCGACGGCACGGATCTGGAAGAAGTACGAGGCGCCGGCATCGAGCAGCGCGGCGGTGTCCTGGCCGAATGCGGGCGTGAGGTGGCGGATCAGCCCGGAGTGTGAGTGCGGCTCACCTTGGCCCTGCTGGGGTGCTTCGCTGAGCATCGAGTTCATGACCTGGTCGTAGCTGGTCAGGGCGACCGACTGGTCGAGCAGCGGGGCGATGTCGGCGATCGGCTGCAGCCGATCGATGATGGTGTCCGGGTCGTCGGAGTCGGCCACGAGCATCGCCTGGGCGTACCGCTGGCGTCCCTGGCGGCCACCGAGGATGACCTCCCCGCTGACGCTGCGGTCGGCCGCCTCGATCGCCGCTCCCCACCGGCTGAGGAACCCGGCTGTGTCGGAGGCATCGAACACGAACTGCGCGAATGCGAGCCGGCCCACGCGGGCGGCCGCGAACTCGAAGGAGACGGCGACGCCGAAGTTGGCGCCCGCCCCGCGCATGGCCCAGAACAGCTCCGGGTTCACGGTCGCGCTGGCCTGGGCGAGCGTGCCGTCGGCAAGCACGACATCGACGCTGAGGAGGTGGTCGATGGTCAGGCCGTGCTCGCGGGCGAGCCAGCCGATGCCGCCGGCAGTGGCCAGGCCCCCGACCCCGACGCCGCCGTAGTCGCCGCTGGAGATAGCCAGCCCGTGCGGGGCGAGTGCCCGGCCCACGTCGGCCCACCGCGCGCCCGGGCCAACGCGCACCCTGCCCGCCTCGGCGTCCAGTACCTCGACTTCGTTCAGTGCGCCGACGTCGATGACGATCCCGCCGTCGTTGAGGGACCGGCCGGACAGGCCATGGCCGGCGCTGAAGATCCCGAGCGGGACGTGCCGGTGGCGGCTTGCGACCGCGACCGCGTCCCGCACCTCCCCGGCCGTCTGGGGACGCAGAATGAGCCCCGGCGCCCCGCCGCGCAGGTAGCTGGAGGTGTACCGGGCGTACCCGGCGTCACCGGGCTCGACCGCACGCGAGGCGAGGGGCGGGGGGACCGCGTCGTAGTCGATGCCGGGGCGGCGTCTGCCGAGCGCGGCCGAGTTCCGCACCCGGCCGGGGGCCGGGGTGCCGCGCTGACCGCGCGCCTGCTCGACGTGCTCGCGCACGGCGGGCGCGATCTCAGCGGCGAAGTACCGGAGCCGCTCAGGGTCGTCACCAATCACGATGAAGGTGCTGATGCCGTCCTCCAGCGCCAGCTGGGCGAGGTCGCCGGCGCTCTCGCCAGCGGTGACGTTCAGCAGCCGGGTGACCTCCCGCGGGTCCCGGCCGGCGGTTTCTGCGGCCTCGTCGATCAGGCGGTTACCGCGCTGCAGGTCCCCAGGTTGCAGGTAGGGCAGCGACGGCAGCCAGCCGTCGGCCTTGCGGCCGACCAGGCCCAGCATGCGCGGCTTGTACGCGCCGATCCAGACCGGGATCTCGTGCGCGGGCGCTGGACCGCGCTTCGCGCCTGCGACCCGGTAGTAGTCGCCGCCGGCGTGCAGCGGCGACCGCTCCGCCGTGTCCCAGATCCCGCGGAACACATCGATTGCCTCATCGAGCGCGTCCACGGCCTGGGCGGGCGTCAGCCGGCGGCCGCCCATCGCCTCGATCGCGTCCCAGAACCCGCCAGCGCCGATGCCCAGGCTCACCCGCCCGCCCGATAGCAGATCCAGGCTCGCCGCTGACCGGGCGAGGACCGCTGGCTGGCGCAGCGGCAGGTTGAGGACATTGCCCGACAGCTGCACTCGCTCGGTTTGCGCACCTACCCACGACAGCAGCGTCCACGTGTCCAGGAGCGATGCCTGATATGGATGATCCTGGAAGGTCACCAGATCGAACCCGAGCTGCTCGCTCAGCACCGCGAGCTGTACTGGCTGCGAGGCCGGTGAGTTCACCGGGGTGATGAAAGCTCCGAAGCGCAGCGGGTGTCCGTAGTCAGGCATGCGTCCAGCATTCAGGATGGGAGCCCACACATACAAACGGCCGTAAGTCACTTACTATTGATAAGTGGCTACCGAACAGCAGCGACCCAGCGGCTGGGAGCTGATCGACGATGAAGAGTGCCGCCGGGCGGCAGCTATCGTCGAGCGGGTCGGCCGCCGCTGGAACAGCGGCATTCTTCTCGCGCTCGCACGCGGCGCCAGCCGGTTCACCGAGATCGTCGCCCACGTCGACGGACTGTCGGACCGCATGCTGGCCGCGCGCCTGAGGGAACTCGAGCAGATCGGCCTGATCGACCGGATCGTCGAACCGACCACGCCGGTCTCGGTCCGGTACCGGCTCACCGTGCGCGGGCAGGACCTCCTCGCTTCCCTCCAGCCCCTCGTCGCCTACGGGCAGCGGTGGGAGAAAGCGCCGCGAGTCCACCAGCAGGGCCAGTGATCAACCGCCCTGGCCGGGCCACTCCTGCTCCCGCCCCGGCGCACGCAGCGGTCACCGCCTAGAAGATGGCCTGTCATCTGGGGTGCCGGTGACCGCGGTTGCCGTGATCGGCTGCGGCTGGGCCGGCCGGCATCACGCAGCCGCATATGCCGCGGCCGGCGCCCGGCTCGCCTGGCTCATCGACCGCGATGCGACCCGCGCCGGGCAGCTCGCCGCCTGCCGTGCCGGAGCCCGCAGCACCACGGACATCTCGGCGGCCCTGGCCGACCCGGAGGTCGATGCGGTGTCCGTGTGCACACCGCATCACGCCCACGCCCAGACGGTCCGGGTGGCGCTGGAGGCCGGAAAGCACGTGCTCTGCGAGAAACCGCTCGCCCCTGACATCGGGGCGGCCGACGAACTGATCCAGGCCGCAGACGCCGCCGGGTGCGCGCTCCTGGTCGTCGACAACCAGGCACACGACCCCGCGTACCACCAGATCGCCCGGCTGGTGGCCGACGGCGCGGTCGGCCGGATCGCCGTCGCGGAGGTGCATCGGGAAGCCGACCTCGGTGCCGAGTTCCGCACCCGGCGACGCGACTTCCTCGCGCCCGGCGGGGGCATCTTGCTGTCCGGCGCCATCCACGATGTCGGCACGCTGCGACGGCTGCTTGGCGACGTCACCGGCGCGACGGCACTGTCGCCGCCGAACCGGATTGCGGACATGGCCGGGGCCGACACCGCCGTCGCCCTGCTGCGGTTCACCGGTGGTGCTGTCGCCGTCCTGGTGGAGAGCTTTGCGACCCGCGCGCCCGAGACACGCGGCACAGCGGAGATCCATACCTTGCGGCTGAGCGGTTCACGCGGCGTCGTGGAGCTGTCAGCGCAGCGCGAGCTGCGGGTCGTCACCGCCCACGGCGAGACGCGTACCACGATTCCGGAGGACGGCGTGTACACCGCCGTTATCCATGACTTTCTCGGCCGCGTCTGCAGCGGGGCGGCCAGCACGGCGCAAGCACGCGACCACCGGGACACGCTCGCCGTGGTGCTGGCGCTCGGCGCGAGCGCGGCCGGTCATAGCCAGTAGCTCACAACCGGCACGGCGCCCGGCCAGCGGCGTGTGCGGCGGCGGCTCGTTGCCTAGCGCTGTGCGAGGCCGTCGATCATCAGGCCGATGGTGAAGTCGAAGCGGTCGTGGCCGGTTCCGGCGCTGAGCTCGGCGGCGTAGCGCTTGGAGTGGGGGAAGGTGGCGGGCAGCGCGGCGAACCGGCGCAGCAGCTCGTCGCGGCTGACCACCCAGCCGCCGTCGCCGTCGCCGTCGCTGCGCTGCTGGTACACCAGGGAGGCCTCGAGACTGTAGGCGCTGACGTAGAGCAGCAGTGAGTCGATCGACCAGGCGGCGGCCTGAGGGCCGGTACCCCCGGCGAGCAGGATGGCGAGCATTCCCTCGCTGACGCGCAGCGTGTCCACATTGGACGGGGCGACGGCAAAGGCCGCCCGGGAGATACCGGGGTAGCGCAGGTACTGGTCGCGCAGCTGGGTGCAGACGCTGATGATCTGCTGCCGCCAGGTGGCGGGATTGGGCTCGGGCAGATCGATGGCGGCACACAGGCGGCCGATGAGCAGCTCGTCCAGGTCCTCTTTGTTGACCACGTGGGCGTAGAGCGACGCCGGGCCTGTTTCCAGCGCGGTGGCCACGCGCCGCATCGTCAGGGCCTGGTACCCCTCTTTTTCCACGATGCCGAACGCGGTGCTGATGATGGCCTCGACCGTGATCGGCTTCTTGGTGCCGCCAGACGGGCCGCGGC
>JBAPYC010000874.1:0-1591 GCA_049284535.1 Streptosporangiaceae bacterium | reverse complement strand
GCTCCGCACCGGGCCTCGAGCATGGCAGTGAGCGCGCGGCGTGTCTGGGCGGGTGCGGTCACTTGCGACTGGGGCCGCGGCGGGCGGACCGGCGGTCGGCGATCGCGGCCCGGGCCGCCTGCATGCCGGGGATGCCGCAGACGCCGCCGCCTGCGTGCGTGGCCGAGCTGGCGTAGTACAGGCCGGGCACGGGGGTGCGGTAGTCGGCGAACCCGGGTGCGGGCCGCATGTGGAACAGCTGCTCCAGCGACAGCTCGCCGTGGAAGATGTTCCCGCCGACCAGGCCGTAGTCGTGCTCCATCTCATACGGGCCGACGATGTCGGTGTGGATGATCGAGCTCTTGAAGTTCGGCGCCACCTCGTTGTAGCAGTCGATCATGCGGTCGGCGTAGGCCTGGAGCTCCTCGGTGTGCGGCGCCTGGCTCCAGTCCGACGGCACCCACTGGGTGAACAGCGACATGATGTGGTAGCCCTCGGGGACCAGGGTCTTGTCGAACGCGGTCGGGATGACCCCGTCGCTGAACGGCCGGGTGGCCGCGATCCCGCTCCTGGCCTCGGTGAAGGCCTGCTCGATGTAGGGCATGGTCGGGGCCATTTCCACCGAGCCGGTGTGGTGCTCCTGCAGGTTCGTGCCGGGGTCGGCGGTGAAGTCGGGCAGCTCGGACAGGGCCAGGTTGATCTTGACCACGCCGCTGCGGGTCTTCCAGTGCTCGATGTCGGTCACGAAGTCGTCCGGCAGGTTCCCCCGGCCCACGTGGTCCAGGAACGCGGTGCGGGGATGCAGCGAGGAGACGATCACCTTGGCCGTGAGCTGCTGGCCGTTCTCCAGCACGACGCCGGCCGCCCGGCCGTTCTTGACCAGGACCTGGCGGACCGGTGCGCTAGTGCGGATCTCGGCACCGTTCTCCCGGGCGGCGCTCGCGATCGCGTCGGCGACCGCGCCCATGCCGCCCTCGGCGAAACCCCAGTTGCCCAGGTGGCCATCGCCCACGTCCCCGATGGAATGGTGCGCCATCACGTAGGCGGTGCCGGGCTCGTAGGGGCCGGCCCAGGTGCCGATCACGCCGTTGACGGCCAGCGCTCCCTTGACCTGCGGCGATTCGAACCAGTCGTCGAGCAGGTCGGCGATGGACATGGTCATCAGCCGGGTCACATCCGCGATCGTGCGGACGTCCAGGCCGCGGTGCCGCCAGGCCAGCCGCAGGGTCTGCTCCAGATCGCGGGGCTTGCGGGAGCCGAGGTTCGGCGGCACGGTGAGCAGCAGCGGGCCGAGCACCTCCGCCAGCCCGGCCAGCCAGGCGTCCCAGCGGGGCATCGCGTCGGCGTCCTTCTTCGACCAGCGGGACACCTCGTCGTGGTTGCGCCTGGCGTCGTCGGCGTAGAGCTTGATCGACCCGCCCTCGGGAAAGGCCTGGTAGTACGGGCCCATCGGGAAGATCTTGTAGCCGTGTCTGGCGAGCTGCAGGTCGTTGATGATGGTCGGGGGCATGAGCGACATCACGTACGACAGGCGGGTGACACTGAACTCCGGTGCTTCCGGCCACGGGGTTTCGGTGGTCGCGGCGCCGCCGGTCTTGTTCCTGGCCTCGAG
>JBAPYC010000873.1:0-2011 GCA_049284535.1 Streptosporangiaceae bacterium | reverse complement strand
GGCTAGTGCCGCGGCCGCGCCCTCGGCCTCGCCGCGCAGCAGGTCCAGCTCGCCCAGGGTCCGGTCGAAATCGGCCGTCAGCGGGTCGAGCCCGCTGTCCAGCGGCCAGTCACCGAGCCGTTCCCGGTTGGCGAGCAGGGCGGCGACCGCCTCGTCGGTCCGGCCGAGCTCTCCGCTGGCCAGCGCCAGCAGCCGCCGGGCGGTGTAACCGAGCCGGAACGACACCTGGTCGCGGAACCAGTCGCTCCGGGCCGACTGGTCCGCCAGCAGGTCGAGCACCGTGTGCGGATGCCGGAGTACCAGCGCCGCCTTGGCCAGCCAGATCAGGTCTTCCTGGACCCGGTAGGAGGTAGCCAGGAACCGGTTGCGCCGGATGTCGGCGCCCTCCTCCAGATGCCGCCGGGCGGCGGCCGGATGCCCCGCGGCGAGCAGGTTCTGGCCCAGCATGACCCGCGCCTCGGCGGTGTCGGCGTGCCCGGGATCGCTTAGCCGGGCCCGCCGGTCGGCCAGCAGGCTGGCCGCCAGCCGCACGCTCTCGACCGCCTCCCCGTTGACCCGGGCCACCTCGGTGACGGTGCGTTTGGTCACGGTCAGCCGCCGCCACGCTGCGGCGTCCCCGTCTTTGGCCAGCGTCTGCCGGATGGCCAGGACCCCCGCCAGGGCCGTGCTGGCCTCCCGGGCGCGGCCGGTATCCGCGGCCACCGTGGCCAGGTTGTTCTCGGCGCGCGCGATTCTTGACTGGTCGTGGCCCAGGCCCTCGTGGGCCACCTTGCGGGACAGCTGCCACGCGGCCGCGGCGGTCTTCCGGTCCCCGAACCGGGCCGCGGCCAGTCCGAGGTGGCTGGCGGTGTCGCTGAGCCGCTGCAGATCATGCCCGTCGCCGCCGCCGGGGCTGTCCAGGTTGGCCGCCAGGTCCTGCCAGAGTGAGACCGTCCGCTCGGCATCCCGGACGCAGCGCCGGTGCATGGTGCCGGCCTCGAGCAGGATCCGGACCACCACCGAGCTGGCGCTGGCCTCCGCCCGGGAGTCGGTCCGGCGGCGGGTCACCGCGGCCAGCGCAGTCTCGCCACTCTCCAGGTCATGCGGCAGGCTGCCGGCCAGCCGGGTCAGGTCACGCTCGAACCACAGCGCGGCCAGGCCGCGCGCCACCAGGTCGACCGGCCCCTCACGGTCGGCCAGGCAGGTCCGGAAGGCGATGTCGGACAGCCGGGACGCGCTCTGGGCCACGTCCTGCTCGGTCAGGTATGTCACCGATTCCGCGCAGGCGCGCAGCACCGGCCGCAGGAACTCGGTGAACACGTCACACCGGCCATGCCACGCCGCCGCCGCGACCCGGCCCCAGGAGCTGTCCGGCCAGCTGGGCGGGACCAGCCCGGTGCCGTCGGCGAGCTGCCGCTTTTCCGCGGTAGAGATGTCCCCGATGCCGTAGCCGACCCCAGTCACCAGGCTCTGTTCGGCCCGGTGGAAGGCGACGATCACGCCGAGCGCGGCGACCGCGGCGGCCCGGGCGCCGGTGACCGACTGGACCGGGCCCGGCGGCGACCAGGTGGCCTGGCCCGCGAATTCCCGCCAGGCGTGAGCCGCCGCCAGAGCGACCAGCACCCGGCGGTTGTGCACCTCGTTGTAGAGCCAGACCGCGGAACGCCCGGCCGGGCCGGGCAGCCGTACTGCCGCGGCCACGTCGCCCGCCCGGACCACATGGTAGGGAGTGTGGCGGAGCACCCCCGCGGCTGCCTCGGCGATGGCCGCGAGCCGCTCATCCTGCGCTGCCACCGCATCCACCTCTCGCCGCCGTGCCTGCCGTCTGGGCCCGCCGTCCGGGCCTGCCCGTGCTCCCGCGCCTGACCACCCCTAGCCTGCTCACCAGCGCTAACACCGCCATGATAGGCGCTGGTTCGCATACTGGGGCGGGCGGCATTTTTCATGAGTAAAGACCGTATGAACGTTTCGCGTTATTACAGGTATTAGGCTCCCGCTGGCGGGCTCATGTCCGCGCCGTTCGGTGTCGTTC
>JBAPYC010000872.1:0-2356 GCA_049284535.1 Streptosporangiaceae bacterium | reverse complement strand
GGCCGGTGCCGGGCCTTGATGACCTGACCGTGACCGGATTCGGTTTCACCCTGGGCGGCCTGGCCCTGATGCCGCTGGCCCAGGCCGCCGGCGGGATCGGCTTCACCCCGCACCCGGCGGCGCTGGGCCTGCTGGCGGCGCTGGGTACCGGCCCGACCGCCGTGGCCTACACGCTGTACTTTCGCGGTCTGCGGACCGCCGCGCCCAGCACCGGCGCGCTGCTGGCCCTGCTCGAGCCGCTGACCGGCGCCGTCCTGGCCGCGCTCATCCTGGGCGAGCGGCTCAGCCCAGCCGGGATCGCGGGCGCCACGGTCATCGCGTCGGCGGTGGTCCTGACCGTGCGGTCGAACGCCGCCGGCCGGCGCGGCGGCCCTGAGCAGGGCGCTGGCCACGTTGGCGGCGACGATGGCCGCGACGGCCAGCCAGGCGGTCACCGGCAGCGACTGACCGAGGATCACCAGGCCGATGATCGCGGCCAGGACCGGGTTCACGCTCATAAAGATGCCGAAGTAGTGCGCCGGGACCCGGCGCAGCGCGAACAGGTCGGCCAGGAACGGCCCGGCCGAGGACAGCACTCCGGCTGCGGTGGCGCACGCCCACGCGGCCGGGGTCGGCGGATGGGCGATGAGGTCGGCCAGGCCGGCCGGCACGAAGACCAGGGCGGACAGGGCGGACGCCGCCGCCGGGCCCTGCGCCCCGGGGATCCGCTGCCCGATCTGGCGGCTGGTCAGGATGTAGCCGGCCCAGCAGGCGGCGGCCAGCAGCCCTAGGCCGATGCCGAGATAGTCGGTGGCCGGCCGCGGGCGGGCTAGCACGGCCACACCCGCCCCGGCCACCAGTGCGCAGGCCAGGTCAGCCCGCCGGCGCGAGGCAGCCAGGGCCACGCTCAGCGGCCCGAGGAACTCCAGGGTCACCGCCAGGCCCAGGCCGAGCCGGTCAACCGCGCTGTACAGCGACAGGTTCATGGTGCCGAAGATGGCCGCCAGCAGCAGCACCAGCCGCCACTGCGGCCAGCCGAACGAGCGCCAGCGGGGACGCCCGGCGGCCAGGAGCGCGATCGCCGCGATCCACTGGCGCACGGCCACGACACCCAGCGGGCCGATGACCGGGAAGGCCAGCGCCCCGGTGGCCGCGCCGAGCTGGTTGGACAGGGCTCCGCCGAGCATGGCCAGCGTGCCGGCCCGCTCGGGTGCGACGGTGAGTTCCATACCGCCAGCGTGCGCCGCGCCTTGTTATGCGCAAAATGCATGTGGTGAATCATTTATACACTTCAGTCATGAATGTGGAGCTGCGCCAGCTGCGCTGCCTGGCCGCCATCGCGGACGCGGGAACCTTCACCGACGCAGCGATCGACCTGGGCATCTCCCAGGCCGCTGCGTCGCGCACGATTGCCTCGCTGGAAACCGCGCTTGGCGTCAGGCTGCTGCGCCGCACCACCCGGGAGGTCAGCCTGACCGCGGTGGGCAGCCGGGTGCTCCCGCACGCCCGGCGGGCTCTGGCCGAGGCCGATGCGGTGCTGCGCGAGGCGGCGGCCGGCCATACCCGGCTGCGGATCGGCTACGCCTGGTCGGCCATGGGCCGTCACACCACGCCGTTCCAGCGCCGCTGGGCGGCCGAGCATCCCGAAACCGAACTCCAGCTCATCCGGACCAATTCGGCCACCGCCGGCCTGGCCGAAGGCGCCTGCGACCTCGCGGTCGTGCGCACCGAGCCGGACTGGCGCCGTTTCGGCGAGGCCGTGGTCGGCCTGGAGCGGCGCTTTTGCGCGATGGCGGCCGATGACCCCTGGGCCGCGCGGCGCTCGCTGCGGCTGGCCGAGGTCAGCGGCCGCACCCTGGTCATCGACCGGCGGACGGGCACCACCGGCCCTGAACTGTGGCCGCCCGAGGCGCGCCCGCCGGTGGAGTACACCGCCGACATTGACGACTGGCTCACCGCCATCGCCACCGGCCGCTACGTCGGCGTGACGCCCGAATCGACGGTGACGCAGTATCCCCGGCCGGGGATCGTCTACCGCCCGCTGCGCGACGCCCCGCCGGTGGCGGTCCGCCTCCTGTGGTGGCAAGACGACGCCCACCCGGCCGCCCGGGCCGTGGCTGGCCTGCTGACCAGCCTGTACCGGGCGGGCTGAGCTTCAGCTGGCCCGCCGGCACCGATCGAGGATCGCGGCCCGCAGTACCGGGGCGGACGTCCCGGCCGCGGACAGGATCGGCGGGACCAGGCCACGCCTGGCGGCGGTCAGGGCCAGCGCGATGTGTTCCACCCCGACGTAGTGGTCGTGCCGGGCCAGCGCCTCGCGCAGGCTATTCTCCAGGATCTTCCTGGCCATCGGGGTAAACGGGATATGCCCGCCGGG